>JADHNP010000075.1 GCA_016779445.1 Luminiphilus sp.
GCGCAGTGGGCATGGTGGAAGCCGCATTGCAACAGCTGTCAGCGCGACAGATCCTCGAACTGGATGCCCACAGCAAGGCGACGCTGGTGAGTAATCTCCTGGTCATTCTCTGTAGCGACCGCGCAGCGCAACCCGTCGTTAACAGCGGCATTAGCTCCAGCAACTAAATTTTCAGAGGGATTTTTCGGCCAGCGTCAGCAGGCGATCCAATTGATCCGCGAAGGTCTTTCGGTCGCTCTGATCAAGGGGTGGTGGTCCCCCCGCATGCTGGCCTGAGGCACGCATCGTTTCCATAAAATCGCGCATTTGCAGCCGCTGGCGAATGTTGTTTGCGGTGTGGCGCTCACCTCTGGGCGTCACTACCAGTGCGCCCTTTTCCAGAACTTCACTGGCGAGAGGAATATCTGCCGTAATAACAAGGTCCCCGCGGGTCACCCGCGCGGCAATCTCGTGATCTGCCATATCTGGCCCTTTGGCAACCTGATAGAGACTGATCAAGGGTGAGGCGGGCACCTGAAAAGACTGATTTGCGAACAAAGTCAGTTTGGTCCCACGCTTTTGCGCTGCACGGTAGAGAATCTCTCGGATCACAACTGGACAGGCGTCCGCGTCTACCAAAATCTGCATCTCTGCACCCTCGCCGGTCAGCATCGAACAGATTCTCCACCGGCCATACGACCGCTTGCTAGCCGTGTTGCCCACTGGCCGCACAGCTGGTCTGCCCTCGACAAGTGTGTATACTACGCGACCCGGCGGACGCGTGCCCGCACGGCACTGCGCGGAATTAGCTCAGCTGGATAGAGCGTCGGTCTACGAAACCGAAGGTCGCAGGTTCGACTCCTGCATTCCGCGCCAACACCCCTTTTAGACCCTCTGAAGCCTAGTGATACTGTCGATTTGAATCGCACTAACGTACAACCTACCGTACAAACTGCCGTACTATCCAGCCCCAGTGAGCCACTCGGCTTACGTAAGCCCCCTAGGCAACTACCTCTTCTCTTTCGCACGGGGTCCCGGGCTAATCGCTAGGGATTATGGGTGCCCCCGGGCCCCCGTTAGACCACGCGAATACTGGGGATGCTACTGCTACTTGCGGCGAGGAGAATTCAGTTCTAGCTCATCAGTACCTTGCGTTGTGTACCGTTCCAAACTAGCCCGTAATCACAGATATATTTCATATAATCAACTATTTATATACATGAATGCATGTCTAACAGAATCTTGGCAAAAAAATAAAGCGATATAAATCAATGGCTTAAAATCGGATCAGGGAGAATGCAAGGGAATCTTGGGAGCTTATACGAGCAATTTCCTGCAGAAGACGCTGTAAATCAATGACTTAGGGGGCTGGGGCGGCCTACAGAATCCCTTGCATATCGATGGCTTTCGGGCGTGCCCAGTGGGCACCACACCCCTGATGCTCCGTGCCTAAATGAAACGCCCGCCAGAGGGTGTAGTCTCTGAGATGAACAGAAACCAATCCGACCCTTCGTCACCCACTCGGCCTCTCATCAGGCTGAACCAAAGGCACTTCTGGAATTAAAAGGAAGGCCCAAACCAATACCCACTGCATTGGCCCTCACAGGTTCGCTATTGTGCAGTGCCTCGGGAATAGGAGATCAACAATGAGTGACTTGTTCGCACGGAGCATGACGGCGTTCTTCCGCTTCTTCGCCGACGCGTTCTTTGCCAAACGATACGGACACCGCGCTGTTGTCCTTGAGACAGTCGCGGGAGTGCCGGGGATGGTCGCCGGTATGTGGGTTCATCTTAAGAGCCTGCGGCAAGCCAAGACAGGCTATGGCCCGCTCATACGTGAGCTACTGGCTGAAGCTGAGAACGAGCGCATGCACCTGATGTTCTTTATCGACATCGCAAAGCCCAACTGGTTCGAGCGATCGTTGATACTGTTGGCTCAGCTAGTGTTTATGACGTACTACTTCATCCTCTACATCGTGTCGCCCAGTACAGCACACAAGATGATCCACTACTTCGAGGAAGAGGCAGTCAAGAGCTACACGAGTTATCTAGAACAGATAGAGGTTGGTGAGATAGAGGACCGCCCAGCCCCGCGACTTGCCATCGACTATTACGACCTACCCTCTGACGCGAGACTGTCGGACATGATTCGGCGTGTGAGGGCTGACGAGCAAGGCCACGCTGACGCTAACCTGGCGTTCGCCGAGGCACACTGATCAGTACTCAGAAGAAGGCCTGTCTCTGTCTCATCGCGATGCTCGGTTGATTGACCACTTATGACGTTCCCTGCGGGAGAGCATCGGCAGACGCTAGCTAGGCGCTGGGTGTCAATGTCACCTATTCCGACCGTCAGCCCCGCGGTGCGCGGTGGCGCTTTTAAGGTGCCTATTGCGCTGCCGGATACAGGAGCTAGATAGGTAGGGCCATCGGAATCTCCTCCGCCGTAATCAGGTCGGTTGCAGCAGAACTAACGCTAATACCCGCAGAGGATGTTTACTTTCAAGTTGGGAATTTGATTACGAGCATAAGACCGTAACGCCGCTACATTTGTCCGGGTTTATCTCTCCCCGCAGACACTGTAGGGTGCTCTGAGATCACTATGAAGGACAACAGTGTGGATTCTGACCTACTCGTTATTTTGGCAATTGGTCTCGCAGTCGGAGCCGGTGTAATGCTCATTATCGCACTGGTAAACCGATGTACCGCCTGCGGCAGTCTTGCCCACGGCTTCAAGTCTGACAAGCAAGCGGACATAGATTCCGGGGACGCCTATATCGTGTGCAGAACATGTGGCGATCGCCAGTTGAAAGGCAAAGTAGCGTCCGATGGCTCGGTAATGTGGGATAGCGGTGGTTCTGGCCAATTCGATAAAGACGGTGGCTATACCGGTGATGCCGGAGGCGCATTCGGTGATGGCGGCGGCGGTGATGGCGGCGGCGGCGGCGGGGAATAAGGAATAACACAGTGCGCTTCGCAATAAGCCAGCAGCTAACGACTGCAGCAACGATGGGCCTCGGTCATATTTAATAGTGGCGCGACCCCCCTTTTCGAGTGACACTATCCGAGTTATTAGGCACTGGCGAGCGATACTAGGAGGACCAGAGAATGACGAGACGTGCGGGAGGCAGACAGGCGCGGCATGCACAAAGGGCGGCGCCGTTGGAAGAAACGATGAAGCCCGTGCGGCCCGGCGAAAGCGGTGGTCGCTACAAGCCGTTCTCAGACGAGGCCCTCGAGGCGATCGTCAACAATATCTTCCGCATTCTCGAGGAAGTCGGCTTTAAGGACGCAACACCACACTGCATCGAAACCTGCACAGCCGTGGGTGCCGTCATGGGCGACGACGGACGCCTGCGAATCCCGCGTAAGGTGGCGGAGGACGCCCTCAGCAGAGCCAAAAGAAATCTCACGCTATACGCTCAGGACCCCGCGTTTGATCTAGACCTCTCCGGATCGCGTGTGCACTTTGCCACTGCCGGCGCAGCGGTGATGATCGCCGACTCGGTAAAAAACGAATACCGCGATTCCACTACCCGCGATCTTTACGACCTTGCCCGCATCGCAGACAACTGCGAACACATCCATATGTTTCAGCGTATGTGCGTTTTAAGAGACCTCGAAGACACCTATGAGATGGATCTCAACACCACTTATTGCTGCGTTGCAGGAACCCGCAAGCACGTTGGGGCCAGTTGGAGTAACTGCAATCACTTGAGCAAAGCGTTGGAGATGCTGCATATTATTGCCGGCGGTGAGGCCCAATGGCGGGCACGTCCTTTCGTCAGCCAATCCAACTGCTTTGTCGTGCCGCCAATGAAATTTGCGCAAGATGCCCTCGAGTGCTTGAGGGTCGCCGTAGAAGGCGGCATGCCCGTGCTACTGCTCTCAGCCGGGCAAGCAGGCGCGACGACTCCGGCCACATTGGCCGGCGCGGTGAGTCAGGCCTGGGCCGAATGTATCGGCGGTTTGGTCTACGTGAATGCCATTGAGCCCGGGGCTCCAGCGATTATCGGCGCGTGGCCTTTTGTCTCAGATTTACGTACCGGCGCCATGAGCGGAGGCTCCCCCGAGCAAGGCTTGATCTCGAGTGGTTGCGCCCAGCTAGGGCTCTATTTCGACCTGCCATTTGGTACCGCTTGCGGTATGACTGACGCCAATATGCCTGACTTCCAAGCGGGCGCGGAGCGGGCCCATACGCTAATGCCACCCGCACTCGCGGGCGCCAATGTGATTTATGAATCCACGGGGATGTATTCCAGCCTGCTGGGGGTCTGCCCAGAAAGTTTGATATTGGATAACGACGTCCTTGGCGCGACCCTCCGGGCAGTGCGCGGCATCGAAGTCAACGAGCGCACGCTGGGGTTCGATGACCTCGCTCAGGTTTGTTTGGGCGACAAGGGTCATTATCTTGGCTCTGATCACACACTCGCCGTCATGCAGAGCGAGTACCTCTACCCCGAAGTCGGCAACCGGTTCAGCCCCAATGTATGGGAGGCTTCTGACAAATCGCTGGCGATTGATAACGCCATTCGTACTCGCGACCACATTTTGTCGACCTACGTGCCAAGTCACATTAGCCCCGAAGTAGACGCCGAAATCCGCGCCAAATTTCCGATCCGACTGATCACAGAAGATCTCCAACAAAGCGCCTGAGCACAGAGACGGGGGGCTCCCCGTCTCGCCTTAGGAGCACCGCATGAACGATCAATTCGACTGGGTTGGCTCGCAGCGATGTTGTCAGTGATGGGAAGCCGCGTAGTTAGCGTCTGATCTGTGCGTTGTCAGGATCGTAAAGGGGCCGCAGAGATACCTCGGCGGGAACACGCTCACAGGCAACCTCTACCTCGAACTGCCCACTGAGCGCAGCCTCGTCAGAGGCTCCCGGCTCCAATGAAACATAGCCAAGGCCCACAGCACCACCGAGGGTATGGCCGTAGGCTCCGGAGGTGATATGTCCCACCAACTCGCCATCCCGCCAAATAGGTTCATTATGGTAGATCAACGGCACTGGATCGTTGAGACACAACTGCAGCAATCGCCGGGACAGGCCCCGCTCGCGCTGTGCTAGCAATGCCTCGCGACCAATAAACCCCCCCGCTTTGTCGAACTTGATGACAAAGCCCAAACCCGCCTCCAGGGGCGAGTCTTCGTCAGTAATATCGTGACTCCAGTGCCGGTAGGCTTTTTCCATACGCAATGAGTTCAGAGCGTGATACCCGGCGTGTACCAACCCCCGTTCTGCGCCCGCCGCCACAATACGGTCATAGATATCCTGCATGAACTCGGTGGGAATATAGAGTTCCCAACCCAACTCGCCCACGAAGGTGATGCGAGAAGCACGCACGTAGCAAAACCCCATCTCGATTTCGCGGCTGGTGGCGAAGGGAAAGCCCGCGTGACTCAGGTCATCCGGCGTAATTGATTGCAGTAAATCTCGGGAACGGGGACCCATGATCGATATCACGCCCATCGACGAGGTGACATTGGTCAGGACGCAATGTGCGTCATCGGGTATGTGTCTTTTGAGCCAATAAAAATCCCTGACCTCTGTCTCGGCGGCCGACACAATCATGAACACATCCTCGCCGAGCCGAGTCACGGTGAGATCCGCCTCGATACCGCCGTGCTCATTCAGCCACTGGGTATAGACCACCCGACCCGGTACCACATCAATATCGTTGGCACATACCGGACTCAGCACGCGGGCAGCGTCGCGACCTTCCAGCCGGAATTTAGCGAAGGAGGACTGATCGAATAAGGCCACACCTTCTCGCACAGCACGGTGCTCGGCAGCAGAGTGTTCAAACCAGTTCTGCCTGCCATAACTGTATTCGTAGACCGGCTCAACCCCTGCAGGGGCATACCAATTGGGACGCTCCCAACCGAACGCTTCACCGTGACAAGCACCCGCCGCGACCAAGCGGTCATGGATGACAGATTTTCGCACACCTCGGCCAGTCTCGTACTGACGAAACGGGAAATGCGTGGCATAGAGCAATCCCAAGCTCTCACTCACCCGCGATTGCAGATACTGGCGATTGCGCTGGAAAGGCATATTCCGGCGAACGTCCACCTCCCACAAATCAACGGGAGGCTTACCATCGCGAATCCATTCTGCGGTCACTTTACCCACGCCACCGGCCGACTGCAGCCCGATGGAATTCAACCCGGCTGCGACAAAGCAATTCTTCAGTTCGGGCGTCTCGCCAAGATGATAGCGGACGTCAGGAGTAAAGCTTTCCGGACCACAGAAAAACTTCTGGATCCCTGCCCGCTCAAGTGCGGGCAAGCGCTTCATTGCATCGTGCAATACGGGTTCGAAGTGATCGAAGTCTCCCGCGATCTCATCGAAACAAAAATCTTCAGAAATACCCCCCATTCCCCAGGGTTTCGCATTAGGCTCAAAGGCACCCAACAACAATTTTCCTGCATCATATTTGTAGTAGGTGCAAGCGTCGTAGTCGCGCAACACCGGCAGGTCCGGACTGAGCCCGTCCACCGATTCAAACAGAACATAGTAGTGCTCGCAGGCATGGAGTGGCAGATTCACGCCCACTGATGAGGCCAAATCTCTGGACCACATCCCGCCGCAAATCACCACGTACTTGGCGCTAATCTCCCCCTGTGCGGTGCGTACGCCTGTCACACGGCCACCCTCTTGGAGAACGGCCTCGACCTTGGTATGGGTAAATAGACGCGCCCCCCGCTGCTTGGCACCTTTGGCCAACGCCTGAGTGATGTCTACGGCGTTAGCATAGCCATCAGAGGGAATGTGAATGCCGCCGAAGAGGTCATCGGTCTGGATCAGAGGATATCGCTCAGCGATCTCGGGCACCGACAACACATTGACCTCGAGCCCGAATACCTTGGCCATGGAGGCACTTCTTTTTAACTCCTCAAAACGTTCGGCCGTCGCGGCGATCGAAATCGAACCGCATTGCCGGTACCCCGTCGCCTGACCAGTCTCGGCTTCAAGACCCCGGTACAACTCGCTGGTATAACGCGCCAGCTTGGTCATGTTGATCGAGGTCCGCAATTGACCCACGAGCCCGGCAGCGTGCCAGGTCGTACCGCTGGTCAGTTCTTTGCGTTCAAGCAACACCACATCTTGAATGCCCGCCTCGGCCAAGTGATAGGCCACCGAAACACCAATGACGCCGCCACCTACAACAACGACCTCACAACGATCTGGCAACGTCGCCACTAGCTGGCCAACCGCTCATTGGCAGGGTCATAGATCGGCTCTGCAAGCACCGTCGCCTGACACCGTGCATCCAGTAAGCCAATATCGATTATCGAGCCCGGTGCAGACTGCTCCGGCGGGACATAACCAAAGCCCAAGCTTTTTTCGACGGTATAGCCGTAGCCACCGGAGGTAGTCACACCGATACAGGTATCGTTGAGAAAAATCGGCTCTCCGCCTCGCACATCGGCATCTTGTGCATCGACTTCGAAGTACACCAGGCGCAGCGGCCCGGCCTCCCCGGTCTCGGTTGCGGTTTTACCGACGAAGTCCTCCTTGCTGCTACCAAAGAAGCGGGCCATGTCGGCCTCGAGCATCGTTACCTCATTAGTGAGCTCGGCACCCCAACCCCGGTACGCCTTTTCCATACGCAGGCTGTTCAAAGCATAGAGACCAAAGTCGGCAATATCGTGTGCTTCGCCAGCGGCCCAGATGGCCGCATACAGCGATGGTAGATCGGCCATAGCCGGGTGAAGTTCCCAACCCAGCTCGCCCACATAGTTGATGCGCAGTGCCAGCGTGGCGACCCCTGCAATGCCGATCTCTTGCGCGCTGCGCCAAGGAAACGCAGCATTTTCTAGCGAGGCGTCTGTCAGACTGCCCAGCACGTCGCGCGCCCGCGGCCCCGCCAAGACAATGACTCCACGTTCTTCGGTCGTGTTGCGAATCTCGACCTGCTCACTGGCGCGCACTTGTTGTAACAAGTGGTCCAGATCTCTGAGTTCGGCGCTGGCCGCAGAGAGCAGGTAAAAGTGATTAGCCGAGCGTCGTGTGACGGTCGCCTCACCGAGGATGCGACCGTTTTTAGACAGAAAATGCGCCAGCGCGATACCGCCGTCGCGACGGGGCATCCGGTTGGCGAGCACGCGGTTCAAAAACGCCTCGGCGTCAGCCCCCATAACGTCATATTTTGCAAAGCCTGTGAGGTCGATCACCCCCACCCGCTCGCGAACTGCCCGGCACTCATCACGCACCACCTCAAACACGTTACTACGTCGATAACTGTGCTCTTCTTCACGACCATCAAGAGAAAACCATTTGGGTCGTTCCCAACCAAAGGTTTGAGTAAAGACCGCGCCCTTCTCCTTCAGCGTGTTATGCAGTGAGCTCAAGCGGCAATCGCGCGCGGCCGGGAATTCCTCCCCCGGAAGGGGCGTCGCGTAGGTCAGACCGTAATCCTGAAACCCCTTGGCGCGCATGTAATCGCGGCCTGCAAAATCTCCGAACCGCCGCGGATCAAAGCCGGTCATATTGATCTCGGCATCCCCATAAAGCATCCATTGAGCGAGGTACTTACCGCAGCCGGCCCCCTGAGCGATACCAAAAGATGAGCCACAACACAGCCAAAAGTTATCGACTCCCGCCACCGGCCCCAGCAGCGGCGGCCCGTCGGCAGAGTGTGGGATAGCGCCATTCACAATGCGTTTAATGCCCGCCTCCAACATCGGCGGCATGCAGTTCATAGCGCGCTCCAACCAAGGCATCAGGCGGTCGAGATCATCCGGGAAGAGCTCGCTATCCGAGGACCACGGCGGTAGCCCATCCGGGCCCCAGGCCTCCATGAGGCCCGCCGACTCATAAATACCGATCAGCCCCGACTTTTGTTCCTGACGAATATAGGCCGACGCGTAGGGATCGCGCATGACCGGAAACTCCTCATCCCGATCGATGAATTCCTGAATCGCGCCAGTCACAATGTAGTGGTGTTCCATGTTGCAAATGGGCAGATCGGTGCCCACCATCTGGGACACCTGTCGAGCGAAGCTACCCGCCGCATTTACCACGATCTCGCAAGTGACTTTTCCCAGCTCGGTATCAACCTCCCACTCTCCCGATGACATCCGGTTAATGTCGATCACTCGGTTGTGGCGAACAATCTTCACGCCCTGATCGGTCGCACCGCGCGCCATCGCGTTGGTTAGGCCAGAGGGGTCAGCATGCCCGTCATCCAGAGTCCAAGCGCCGGCGATCACCCCGTCAATATCGTAGAAAGGATTCAGTTCCTTGATTTTGGCAGGATCGATGATTTCCATCCGAAAGCCCACATTGTCGGCAATCCCCTTCATGGAATGAAACCAGTCGAGGTCTGCCTGCTGACGGGCGATGCGAATGCCCCCCGAGGCATGCCAGCTCACGTATTGGCCGGTTTTCTCCTCGAGGGTGGGATAAAGGCGATTACCGTAGTCGTGAATCTTGGCAAGGTTATAGTCGCTCACAAGACTCGGACACTGACCCGCCGCGTGCCAGGTCGAGCCCGAAGTCAGTTCACCCTTCTCGATCAGCATCACACTGGTCTCGCCTTCCTCGGCAAGATGATAGGCCAGCGCCACCCCCATGATGCCGCCTCCGACAATTACGATACGAGCTTGAGAATCGATCGACATACCACACCCCCTTTCTTCTGATCAGGAGCCTACCTCTCCTCGAGAAAAAGCGTCAATCTATTTGCGCAGATGTGTCCGCATCGACAAAGGCATATCTTGGCGACTGGCCCAACCGAAGCACCAAATTTTTCAGTTTTTGATGTCGCTTTTGGTCTTGTGAGTGTCGGTTTAGTCCAATCCTCAAACCGTCAACCGCTCCACAGTAGCGCCCATACGCAGAGCACGCTCTGCGGCGAAAAAAGTACCGTTGTAGAGGCTTTGTCAGTAACATAAACGGACGCTTTCGGGGATGGTCTTGGTCCGGCATAGTCGAGTGGTAACGCCGTACGTCGCGACTCGATCAGACCGGCAAAAAGTAAGAGGTGAGAAACACCTCATAATGGAAGTAGCGCGATGAGTGAACGTGCGAGCAGGCGAAAAGGAGGGGGTCGGGCCGGACGACGAGAGGCTCGGGGTGCTCCTGCCGCGGCGGCAGTGCCTTTCATTGAACGCAACATCCCCTTCTTTGAAATTCTCAGCGAAGAAGGACTTGAGCTCATAGAGCATAATGCCGACCGCCTGCTGGCAGAAATCGGCGTCGACTTCCTCGATGACACTGAGGTGCTTGACCTGTTCCGAGAGGCCGGTGCCAACGTTGACGGCACCAGAGTGCGCTTTCCCGCCGGTATGTGTCGACAAATCATTCAAGCAACCGCACCCGCGGAATATGTGCAGCACGCCCGTAACCCGGAGCGTAACGTCACCATCGGTGGCAAACGCACTGTTTTGGTACCGGCCTACGGCTCACCCTTTGTCCATGATCTCGACAAAGGCAGGCGCTACGCGACCATCGAAGATTTCCAGAATTTCGTCAAACTAACCTACCTATCTCCCGGCTTGCATCACTCGGGCGGTACGGTATGCGAGCCAGTCGATCTCCCCGTGAACAAGCGCCATTACGACATGGTGTATAGCCACTTTAAATACAGCGATAAGCCGCTGATGGGCTCGGTAACACACTGGCGTCGTGCGCAAGACACCGTCGATATGGCAAAAATTGTATTTGGTGACGACTTTGTCGATCAGAACTGCGTGTTGACCAGTCTTATCAACGTCAATTCACCACTGGTTTTTGACGCGACTATGCTCGGCTCGCTCAAGGTCTACGCCCGCAATAATCAATCTACTGTTGTGTCACCGTTTATTCTCGCCGGTGCCATGTCGCCGGTCACCGTCGCGGGCACCGTCACTCAGATTCTTGCCGAGGCGATGGCGGGCATAGCGCTGACCCAATTGATTCGGCCGGGCTGTCCGGTGATTTTTGGCACTTTTGCTGCGGCAGTCTCCATGGCAACTGGCGCACCGACCTTTGGCACACCGGAACCAAGTATGGTGATCTACACTGCCGCCGCCCTCGCCCGGCGTCTGGGCGTGCCGTTCCGAAGTGGTGGCGGATTATGCGGTTCCAAGTTACCCGATGCTCAGGCCGCCTACGAAGCCGCCAATACACTGCAGACGGCAGCGCTCGCGGGCGTGAATTTTATGTTGCACACCGCGGGATGGCTCGAAGGCGGACTGGCGATGGGCTACGAAAAGTTCATCATGGACTGCGATCAGGCGAACATGATCAAGGTGCTGCTCGGTGGCATGGATTTATCAGAGAATGGTCAGGCTATGGAGGCCTTCGAAGAAGTGGGT
>JADHNP010000076.1 GCA_016779445.1 Luminiphilus sp.
GAGATGCAATATCCCATAAGCGCCTTCGTTGGACAGTCTGGTTTCGATTGCTGGTGGGCGCCTTAACGCAGCGGATTATTAGCCCTATTGGCTGGAATAGCGCGGGAGTGTGTCGGTAATCCAAAAAAAACGGGGGCATGCAGCCCCCAAAGCACTCACTGTTTAGGGATCGCCTCAGGCGGCAACCCCGATATTCGATTTCATGGTGCTGTTCGCCATCGTCAGTCCCGTGTCTAGCATGCGATTGGAGAAACCCCATTCGTTGTCGTACCACGCCAAGACCTTAACCAACCGTCCCTGCACCCGGGTGTGATTGGCGTCGAAATTGCTCGAATAGCTGTTATGGTTGAAGTCAATCGAGACCAGTGGCTGCGAGTTATAGCCGAGTACGCCCACGGTATCGGTCTCTGCGGCCTGCAACATAATGGCATTCACTTCTTCTACCGAAGTGTTGCGTGAAGCCGTGAAAGTCAGATCAACTAACGAGACATTCAAGGTGGGAACGCGAATGGCCAATCCGTCGAGTTTCCCTTGTAGCTCTGGCATGACGAGGCCAATCGCCGCGGCCGCGCCCGTCTTGGTGGGGATCATACTGTGGGCAGCTGCGCGCGCTCGATAGGCGTCGCTATGGTAGACATCTGCCAAACTTTGGTCGTTGGTATAGGCATGAATGGTCGTCATGAGCCCTTGATCAAGTCCGATCGCGTCGTTGAGGGGTTTCACAATAGGAGCGAGACAGTTCGTCGTGCAGGATGCATTGGATACAATGACGTCGGCCCCGGATAGCAGGCGGTGATTGATGCCATAAACCACCGTTGCATCCATGTTTTTCCCGGGAGCAGAAACCAGAACCCGCTTGGCGCCGGCGGTCACGTGCTTTCGCGCAGCTTCCCGACCGGTGAAAAGCCCGGTGCATTCGAATACGATGTCGATTGACAAGTCGCTCCAGGGAAGTTGCTCTGGGTCTCGCTCGGACACGATTTTTATGCGATCGGATCCGACCAACATATCGCCACTCTCTACAGAGACGGTTAGGGGAAAGCGTCCGTGCGTGGTATCAAACTGAGTCAAATGGGCGTTCATGTCGGGAGAGCCCAAGTCGTTGATCGCTACCACTCGCATAGCCTGATGCAAGTCGGGCCGCTCATACAAAGCGCGCAGAATGTTGCGTCCGATTCGGCCGTATCCATTAATAGCGACGTTGATCATCTGAGTTACCTCCGCACTGGCGTTGTATATGGGCAACGGGAGCCCGGGTCGAGCGCTCTTTTGTAGCTGTTTCACTAACCCCGCCATTGCATTATGTAGTTTTATTACAGAAAAAACTACGGTAAAGGCGTTTTTTATGTCACTTATTTTGTTTTATTACATAAAAAGTCGATAGAATTGTCGTCAGAGGCGCGCTGCGGCTTATGGTCGCTGTGCAACCAGGCAAGGCTGCTAATCAGTACACGGTGTGACAGGAAAATGAACCAGGAAAATAACCTTCTGACCCAGTTAAGCGCCGCCCTGCCGGACCTGAACAAGTCCGAGGCGAAAGTGGCTAACGCGATCTTGGAGGACCCTGAGGCGGCCACGAGATCGAGTATCGCGGTGCTGGCAACCGCCGCGGGTGTCAGTGAGCCTAGCGTGAATCGCTTTTGCAAGCGCTTTGGCGCGACGGGATTTCCAGATTTCAAACTGCGCTTGGCACGCTCGCTGGTATCAGGTGTGCGTTATATCAGTCGGGCCGTGGAGCTCGACGACGACATCAATACCTATCCCCGAAAATTGTTCGACAATACTATTACGGCGCTGATCCTGGCCCGTGACCAACTGCCTCTTGCCGCAATTGAGCGCGCCGTCGATTATCTGGCGCAAGCGCGACACATTTACTTTTTGGGTCTTGGCACCTCGGCGGCAGTAGCGCGAGATGCCGAGCACAAGTTTTTCCGGTTCAAAGTCCCTGTTGCCACCTGCACCGACCCATTGATGCATCGCATGCTAGCGGCAGGCGGAGGCGTGGGGGACGTCTTCTTCTTTATCTCTCATACCGGACGAACAGCGAGTCTGGTTGAGACTGCTGAACTCGCGAGAACGACAGAAGCTACGGTTGTTGCATTGACCGCAGAGGGTTCGCCTTTGGCTGATGCAGCTCATCTGAGCATTAATCTCAGCGTCACGGAAAATACAGAAGAGTACTTGCCCATGACATCCCGCATTGTGCAGCTTGCGGTGCTGGATGTTCTGGCGACGGGGATGACACTGCGCCGCGGCGAGAGCATCTTGCCTCATTTGGCGAGAATTAAGGATAGTTTGAAATCGACCCGTCTTCCTGCGGGAGATTAGGTGACCAACACAAACCAAGGAGACATCATGACCGAGGCGGTGGATACCGCTCCATTGCGTGCTCACGTGCGTTTACTGGGTGATACGTTAGGTAAGATCATTCGGGGTAACGCGGGTGAAGCTGTGTTTCAACGGGTTGAGGACATTCGGCTTCGTTCCAAAGAGGCTCAAGAAAGTGATACCTGGAGTGCGTTGGATGAACTGCTGGCTTCGCTGGAGGAGCAGGAGTTTTTGGTGATTGCCAGGGCGTTTAGTCAATTTTTGAATTTGGCAAATATTGCAGATCAACAACACACAACTGCCACTGATACCGCGCAACACTTCTCGGCGATCGCCACGTTGGAGAAGGCCCTTAGCGCATTACAGGCAGATGCCGACGTGTCGGCGATAGAAGCGGCGATCGATAAGTTAAAAATTGACCTGGTGTTGACTGCGCATCCCACCGAAATCACACGCAGAACGCTCATTCACAAGCATAGGGCGCTGAGCGATTGTCTCGCTCAACTCGATCGAGACGTTAATTCGGTGATATCGCGTCAGCAAACACAGCGTCGAATTGCCGATTTGATTGCACAGATATGGCACACAGAAGATTTCAGAACCCGAAGGCCCACTCCGGTCGACGAGGCGCGATGGGGTTTTGCGGTAATCGAGAACTCGCTTTGGGATGCGGTGCCACAGTTTTTGAGAGAGGTTGATCACGTCTGTGACGTTTTCTCTCTGGCACCGCGTGGACCCGATTGGCGTCCGATTGCGCTGTCGAGTTGGATAGGCGGTGACCGGGACGGCAACCCCAACGTGACAGCGCTCGTGACCCGAGAGGTACTGCTGCTGGCCCAGTGGCAAGCCTGCGAGCTCTTCAGTTTCGATATCTCGCTACTCTACGAGGAGTTGTCAGCGTCCACTGCGACCGACACCCTGATCGCCACAGCATCTGGCGCTCGTGAGCCTTATCGGGCAATTTTGAAGCCGCTCTTGGTCACGCTTCGTCGACAAAAGCAGGCGCTTGAGGAGGCATTGAATCAGGGGGCGTCAGCACCTGAGTCGCTCAGACCTGAGTCGCTACTGGAGCCGTTACAGATGTGCTTCGATAGTTTGATGGCCTGTGGTTTAGTGGAGATGGCGCGCGGTTCGCTGTTGGATACCTTGCGTCGTGCGCACTGTTTTGGTCCGTATCTGATTCAATTGGACATACGACAGGAAAGCGGCCGTCATTGCTCTGTGCTGAGTGCCATCACCCAGACGCTCGAGATCGGCGATTACAATGATTGGACCGAGGAGCAGCGTGTTACCTGGTTGCACGCCGAGTTGGCTAATCCCAGACCTCTGATTCCTCGCGGATGCCGATTTGATGCCAAAGATCAGGAGGTTTTGGAGACCTTTGACATCATTGCGGCGACACCGCCTGCCGCTCTGGGCGCTTATGTTATTTCTATGGCATCGTCAGCCTCGGACGTGCTGGCAGTGCAACTCTTGCTGAAATCAACAGGATGCTCACTGCGGATGCAGGTGGTGCCCTTATTCGAGACGTTGTCAGATTTGCAGGGAGCCGCCTCGGTCGTTGGCGCATTGCTCAAGGACGACCAGTACCGGGCGCGTATCAACGGCAAAATCATGGTGATGATTGGTTATTCAGACAGCGCCAAAGACGCCGGTATGTTGGCTGCTGGGTGGGCGCAGTATCGTGCTCAAGAATCTCTGCTGCAGACTTGCGAATCCCACGGTGTCGATTTGACTCTTTTTCACGGTCGAGGGGGAACGATCGGGCGGGGGGGGGCGCCTGCTCATCAGGCCCTGTTGTCTCAGCCACCGGGCTCTCTGGCTCAAGGACTGCGGGTTACTGAGCAGGGCGAAATGATTCGAACTAAGTTGGGGATGACACGGCTTGCCGTCAACACCCTGGGGCAATATGCCGGTGCTATATTGCAGGCGAACCTGATGCCGCCACCAGAGCCAACACCCGCGTGGCGAGCATTGATGGATTCATTAGCTGCAACGTCCTGCGAGATTTATCGTCAATGGGTTCGTGACGACCCGCAATTCGTTGCCTTTTTCAGGCAAGCGACGCCCGAGCAGGAATTGGCTGACTTGCCCCTCGGCTCCCGTCCGGCGCGCCGGCAAACGGGTGGAGGGATCGAAAGCTTGCGGGCTATCCCCTGGATTTTTGCTTGGATGCAAAATCGTCTGATGCTGCCGGCGTGGCTGGGGGCCGGTGAGTCGCTGCAGAGGGCGCTTGATGATGGCCAGCGCCCTCTTATTCAGGAAATGCTGCAGGAGTGGCCTTTTTTTCGGGCGCGGCTGTCGATGCTGGAAATGGTGTTTGCCAAGTCAGATCACTCAATCTCCGCGCATTATGATGCGTTACTGGTAGAACAAGAGTTGGTACCTGTTGGTGAGCGATTGCGAGCTCAACTCCAGCACGACATTGATACGCTGCTGGCTATCATCGGCTCTCCGGGGTTACTGGCACACGATTCGTGGGCACAACAGTCTATCGGGCTCAGAAATATCTACACCGCGCCGCTCAACCTGTTACAAGCTGAGCTGCTCAGACGTGTTCGTAGCGACAGTAATCCTGTTATTCAACAGGCACTGATGGTGACGATGGCGGGTATCGCCGCAGGTATGCGAAACACGGGCTAATGTGATGAGCCCAGAGAAAGGGGTTTGGTTTGAGGCATGCAGAGTGCGGTTGCAGTCAGCGCCGATGCTGATCAACCCAGATGGCATAAAGTAGTGCGCCCAGCATAAATATCATCACTGCAGAGAAAGGCAGGGCGCCAATAATCATCACCGAGCGAAGCGCATCCATGCCCCCGGCAAACAAAAGTGTGATGATCACTGTGCCCAACAAGATGCTCCACAACACAATATGCCGCGGTCGGACGCCGTCCGGCGCGCCACCTGAGACGATAGTGTTGATGACTAACACCGCAGAATCTGCCGAAGTGACCAGGTAGGTGATCAGCAGCAGGACACACAGTGATGCAACAGGCAGGATCCAGTTGGGCGCGAACAACTGGTCGACCGTGGCGAACAGCTGTGCCGATAGGTCAGCGCCAAGAATGCTGCCCTGAGCAACGCCGCGGAGTTCGAGATCCAATGCGGTGCCGCCAATAATGCAAAACCAGGTGAAACACATCAGGGATGGCAGCAGTATCGCGCCCACCACATATTCCCGAATGGTTCTTCCTCTAGACACGCGAGCCAAAAACAAACCGACAAACGGCGTGAAGGCGATCCACCAGGCCCAGTAAAAAACCGACCAAGCAGATTGCCAGTCGCTGAGTAACTCTGCTGTCTCTGTCTCGCCGCCACTCCATATCGTCAGAGACATCGGTAAGATTTCTCTCAGATAGGCCGTGAGGCCAGATATAAACATTTCACCCGCAAATGCGGTCGCACCGAATACTACGAAAATGACCAGTAAGAGCCAGGACAACGCCATGTTCAGGTTCGATAGCAAGCGGATCCCAAGGCCGATACCCGACAATGCCGACAGCATTGCGGCTACCGTCAGAAAGGTAACAGCGAGTGCTAGTGAGAGCAGGCTCGGTTTGTCGTCGCTAATCAGCCAAAACCACTCGGTAATTTGGTAGGCACCGAAGGCAAGTTGATTCACGCCGTAGCCGATGGTGACGCCGATGCCAATAATCGTGGCGAGTATCGCGGCAGCATCGACGACAGCGCCTACTTGTCTGCCTGCATCGGCATTGAGCACCGCCGTGAAAGGTGAGCGTATGGTGAGTGGCATGTCGCGTTTATAGGCGAAATAAGCGAGAGATAAGCCGACGATCGCGTAGCAACCCCACGGTGTGAGGCCATAGTGGAGTAGGGTCCATTTGTAAGCGGCGCTCAGGTTATTCGGATCAAGCGCTGTGGTAGAGCCCAAGATGACGTCGGGATTATTGGCGAAGTGTGCCAGCGGCTCGGCCGTGGAGTAGGTCAGCATGCCCACGCCGATTCCGGCGCCAAACATCATCGAGAACCAGGCAAAGCGGCTGAACTCGGGGCTGCTATCACTGTTTCCCAAGCGGATCTTGCCGGTCCAGGGGAGCAGTGCTAGCACCAGACTCATGATCATAAAAATGGCTGAGGCATAGATATACCAGCCGCCAAAATAGTTGATGGTGACGGACTGTATCTCCATCAGGATAGCACCCGCATCGGGCGCCAGAGACGCCCACAACACTAAAGCGACGACGATGACTTTGACTGATATCGCTACCCGGCGGTTCTGGCCCGCATAAAAGCCGGAGGCCTCAACCGGGGTAGTGATTTCCGTCATGCGTTCTCCTAGGGTGTCGCCTTGCTTATCAGTCTACTGGGTGGCGATACTGTGGGTGCGTCAGTCAGTCGCGCACTGATGGCTCGGAGAGACGCTTGCAGAGCGGTGGCTGCAGAGAATGTCTCTATTGCCGCCCATTCCTGAAGAGATCTCGCCAAAGCGGTATCAGACGTGCCTGAGTTGAGTTTCTCATCGACCACGCTCAGTGTCTCATACAGCGCCGCTGAGGTCTCGGTCAGTTCCGGTCGAGCACGAATCAATTGGTCGAGGTATGCGAGCGCCACGACGGGCTCTGCTGGCCACGTTACGGGATATTGTTGCTGCGGATTGAATAACCCTCCCTGATCGGCGACCTCTGCTGCGGCGATCTCATTGGCGGTGAGAAAGTCACTGGGCAATAGCGCGAATACATCTATGCCACGTGTGATTTCGGTTCCGTAGATACGGCCGCGGTACCAATAGGTAGACCAATACCCGCCGGTCACGAGGTCTTTCTCGTCGATGGGGCCACGATCAAAATATGCGATTTCAGTTGGGTTGCTGGAATCAGTGAAGTCGATCACCGATACCCCACCCTGATACCAAGCCTGCACAAAAATATCTCGGCCGGGGACCGGAACGATAGAGCCATTGTGGGCAACACAGTTCTCTGTTTCGCGCTGCGGTGCAGGCATTTTGTAGTGCGCTCTGAACACCAGTTTCCCATCAACGATGTCATAAATAGCATCAGCGCCCCAGTCCAGTGGGTCATAAGCTCGGCACCGTGGGCGCGAGCCGCCCCCCCATTCGTCTGTGAAAAGTACTTTGCTGCCGTCGTTATTAAAGGTGGCGGAGTGCCAATAAGCAAAGCCAGTATCGGTCGCTACGTCCAGTCGCTGGGGTGATCGTGGTGCCGAGATATCGAACAAGATGCCATTGCCCGAGCAAGCGCCAGCGGCAAGGTTAAGGCTGGGGAAGACCGTGATGTCGTGACACTCGTCGGTACGACTGGTCTCCTGAGTGTCATCGCCGTGATCACCGCCACGCCACAAACCTGCCAACGCACCTGTTTCCGCATCAGCAAATACCGTAGGGCTATCAATAATTCGCGCAGTCGCTGGATTGGAGATTGGAATCTCGATGACATCGATACGAAACAGTGCGGTTCGATCATCTCCTGGTGACTCGTCAAAACATCCTGACATTTCTTCAGCGTCTCTGACTCTGGAAATACCGGAGTTGTAGACGATCAATTTGCCCTCACTTCCCGGGCCCGAGACCACCGAGTGGGTGTGGGAGCCGCGGCAGGTTTGTACCGCGCCGACTTGTCGAGGGCGAGACAGATCGCTGATATCGAAAATACGCAGCCCGCGAAAGCGTTCGTCGCTGATTTTATCTCGGACCCCGTTTAGCCCGCAGTCGATACGGCCCCGGGTCTCCTCGACGGACATGATGAGTAAATCGCCGGCGATGGAAACGTCCCCTTGTCCACCAGGACAAACAACCGATGACTGCAAGTCAGGTATGCCGTCATCGCTCAATCGATATATGTTGAAGCCGTGATAGCTGCCGCTCACCATAATGTCATCGCGAAAGGCGATGTCAGTGTTAGAAAAACTCAGCAGTGGCGCGCGAGACTCGGGTTTTTCTTTGTCACGACTATTCTCGTCTGCTGCGGGGCCATCTGAATCGCTACTTTCCTCAGTATGATCATCTTCGGCGCGCTCGAGCTGCTTCCTTGATACGTGCTGGTCAGCCATGTGCTCGTGCTCAGCGTGGGTTATGCCCGCGGCTGTTTGATCGGTGTCGTGACCGATGGGCGTTTGTTCGTCTATCGCAACGTCGAGATCTTTGGCTTCTAGATCTGCATCGGGGCTTCCCATAAAACGGGTAGCGGGAAGATCCGCGGGATTTTCCGGGTCAAAAAACCCCGGCGGTTTGGTGAGTACCGCGATCTTTCTGAGGTGCCAAATCGCTTCCTCGGCATTATGCAGCCCGCCAGAGAGATTCGCGCGAGGGTCATCAGACAGTGCCACCAGTAATTCATGCATGCGCTCGATTTCTTTGTCCTGATCATTCTCGAGGTCATTGATGAATTCGAATAGCGTAGGGTCGTAGGCCGCGCCCGGTTGTTCCATCAGATCCTCGACCATATCCAGCGCTCCTTCATGGTGCGTGATCATGAGCGTTAGGAACTGGCGGTCAAAATCTGTGCCGTCTGATGCGGAGAGTGTCGATAATTGCTCGGGCGTCGCCATGCCTTGCATAGTGTGTTCGTGCGCTTTGGTATGGTGATGCGCCTCGCCGCGGCTATCGAGCCACTGCGTCATAAACGAGATTTCATCGTCCTGAGACGCCTTTATTCGGCCAGCCGCTTCTAGAATATCGGGCGAGTTGGTGCGGGTTTCCGCCAGTAAAGACATCTCGAGCGCTTGTTGGTGATGAGGGATCATTCCCTGCATAAATGCCACATCGTCAGCGGAGTGACGCGTGTCGGCGACAGCAATAGCGGCTTCTTCAGAGAGGAGGGTGGACACTTCCCCGGGGGGGCCGGGCGCTACGATGGGTGGGGTAGAGGCTGCTGTAGACAGGGAGAACAGCAAAGCGACGGATATCGTGTAAAACGTTTTCATCGGCGGACCTTACTCAGTGATTCGTGGTGCAAATATTCGGATACATCATGCCAACCGGCATCGTGTCTGTCTGCTAACGCAAAAATGAATGTGCAGTTCGCTAAGTGGGTTGATGTCCCGCCTCTCTCTGCTACTGGTTCGCGCTTTGTGTACTGATTTTTTGACTTTGACTGCCGCGAGCCATCGGTGAAGCGCACCCGTCAAGACTCCTGCTTGGTAATCGCGCCCCAGCTAACAACCGCGAACCTTTCCCCGCTCACCAATTGCTCTGCAGCGTGAAGGTAACGATGATCAGACGGAAAGCTTATTAGCATGCCAGTTGTGGGTTTGACTTTGCATAGAAAGTTTGGGAACGAAAGCTTCCCGCCTTCATATTGATCGTTAAGGTATAACAAAATGGAGAAGTCTCGGTTCAGGGTTTTGCGCCAGTGTCCAGCCTCTCTATCCCAGTATTCATTATCCGAGTGCGCACCATATTTACCACCCGGCTCATATCTTAAAACGGTGGGTTGCTCAAACGCTGCAAGCTGGGTATTAAAGTAGGGCATGACACATTCAGAGAATGCTCTGGAAATCTCTCTTAATACCTCGTCCTTTTTTCCGGAGTAATCTACGGCTTGCGTAATTCTACTTGCATGTTTTTCCCAAGCGATTTCTGATGTGTTCTCAAATGACTCGATGTTCTGAACTTCTAATAGTGCTCCTCGCGCCGAACGAAAGTAATCGCACCATTCTGTGCAGACGGTGGAATTGAGGAAGTTGGGAACGATTAATACCCCTGGGGGAGCAGCGACATGTTGAAGCCGGTCCTTTCCCATTGCCGGAGGACAAAATGCAGCCATTCCCTCGCCTCGGAGGTGAGGTGCGAACCAACCGGAGTCAGTGTAGTCGAGTGATACAGGCGTTCGATTGTCGGTGAGGATTGATGAGGGTTTATCGATCCCACAGCAATGTTTGAAGCGTTTTCCGCTGCCGCAGGTACAGGGTGAATTTCTCGAAGTCATTTTCACATGTTACTGCCCACCACCCGCGCTGGATAGACTAGTAAAAAAGCAATGGGGGGCATTTCGATAAGGCCCCGAAAACAGTGAGCTCGCCCGCCTTTGCCAACTAGGTTTCTGTGTGGTGCGAGTGGGGCAACGCGTTTTTCGACTGGAAAGGCTCAAAGACCCCGCTCAATTTGAGATCCATAAAATGGATGACACCCGCGAGGCCCAGTACACTGGCGACGATCTGGAAATCGGTGCTTTGCAAAGCCAACTTCGCTGCCATCAGCAGCAGTAGCCCCGACATAACATGCAGAAGAAATGGCGGTAGCCCGCTGGCGCCGGCTCGGCGGTGTCGCCAAATGAGCCACCCTGCCTCCAGTGCCATGCCAATCAGTATCAGATCAATCAGCAGAGGCAGCGTCAGCCAGCCCGGCATGCGCTACGCTCGCGCTAATCCAAGTAATTGGGCGACGTCTTTAAAAAAGACTCTCATGTGTGCGAATGGACGCCGGCGCACCAACTTTTTGGTCGTATAGGACTGCCATGTGAGGGTTTGCACATCGGGATCCCGGCACATTGCGACGAACTTTTCTCTTCGTTTGTCGGTGCCGTACCAAAAGCGTTGCAACAGTCCGAGAGCCCAGAATACCTTGCCGTGCAGTTTCATGAATCGTTTGCGCGCCTGCGCGAGCGCGCGGACATCGCCAGTCTCCAAAAACGTATGCATGGCGTCCGCAGCAAGCCGTCCACACAGCATGGCGTAATAAATACCCTCTCCTGATGCTGGTGCGACAACACCGGCGGCATCGCCCGATACCAACACCGCGCGGCCATCATCCCAGCGCTTCATGGGTTTCATGGGAATCGGTGCGCCTTCCTTACGCTTGGTTACGGCGTCTGCCAATCCCACGTCTTGCCTCAGCGCGGCGACCGATGCCTTGGCAGAAAAATCCTTGTGGGCGCTACCTACCCCAATGCTGGCGTTGCGACCATGAGGAAAGACCCAGGCATAAAAATCGGGCGACAGGCGTCCCTGGTACCACACATCGCAC
>JADHNP010000077.1 GCA_016779445.1 Luminiphilus sp.
CGCTGGCGTTCAGACCCGACGTATTTCAGGTTGGTATTAACATCTTTGGTGTGACCAACTGGTTGAGAACCCTGACCTCTATCCCCGACTGGTGGGGCTCGTTTCGCACGGCGCTCTATGATGAATTGGGAGACCCGGCGACAGATTCTGATCGTTTGACGCGAATTTCACCGCTTTTTCACGCAGAGAACATTATCAAGCCACTGCTGGTAGTGCAGGGATCTAATGACCCGCGGGTACTTCAAGTGGAAAGTGATGAACTGGTAGAAAAAGTGCGCGCTAACAATGTGCCGGTACGATACGTGCTGTTTGAAGATGAGGGGCACGGCTTTCGCAAGCGCGAAAACCGTATTACCGCTGCGGAGGCTTATTTGGCGTTTCTGGATGAGCACCTGTAATCGATGTCTTGATCTTACGGGGGTTTTGCAGGGGCCGCCTTGGGAATGTCCTATAACGACTATTTAGCCGGTATTCCTTGGTCTGGGACTTTAGTGCCGCTATCAAAGGTGGCCCAGCTTAGTGCCGACTGACACCAGATCTGGAACCGGGGCATGAATTCATACCTTTGACGGCACCCGCCGAGGCGAAGCGACAGTAGGTCTGTGGCATCGGTATTGCCAGTGTGGATCATAGTGGCGCAACGCCCGCAAAAACTCATGGCTCTCGGGTTGCCACTTTCCGCGACTTTCTCATAAACACTCAGAGCACCGCTGAGAACGGTGAAGTGATCGCGCGATACCCTTGCGGTGAACTGAAAAGCCGATCCGCCCACGGTTTGACAATCGGTGCAATGGCAGACTCCGACTAGTTCAGGGTTTACGGAGGCCTCCCAGTGGATGTCGCCACACAAACACCGGCCGTCGATATCTTTAAGCACCGGCGCAGACGCTACAGCATTTCCTGTGCAAACAGCTCGAGTACGGCCGGGTCTTGCACCCCCAGCAGCATGCTACCGACTTCGCCGCGTTTGCCGGCCTCTTTCCACGGCTGCAGGCGCTCAATAATCCGTTCACGCGGGCCAATCAGAGAGACCTCGTCGAGCAGCGAATTGGGCACAAGCGCCTCGGCTTCGGCCTTTTTGCCGCTGAGGTATAGCTCCTGAATCTGGTCGGCGGCGTCCCCGTAACCCATGCGGGTGGCATAGCCATGATAGAAGTTTTTATTTTTGGCGCCCATGCCGCCGATATACAGCGCCAGCCATGGCCTCAAAGAGTCATAAGCGGCATCCAGATCGTCGTTCAGGGCCACCGAAACAAAGGGTGCAACGTCAAAATCTTTGAGGCTTTTACCATTGCCCGCTTTTTGAAAGCCTTCCTCAATAGGGCCACCTAAGACACTGTATTTATTAGGGTCCATCCATACTGGAAAGACGCCATCGGCGACTTCGCCCGCGCAGCGGAGCCCTGCTGGGGTGATCGAAGCGGTGTAGATAGGAATGTCTTTCGCGGCGGCCAGAATCGATTTGAGTGCCTTGCCAAGGCCCGTGGTTCCCTCGGTTTTATTGGGTAGCTGGTACATGTTCCCATCGAGCTCAACAGGTCCGTCGCGTTCGAAAATTTTGCGCATGATTTGGATATATTCCTTGGTACGGGTCACTGGCTTGCCATAGGGCACCCCGTGCCAGCCCTCAACCACTTGCGGACCCGATGCGCCAAGGCCGGCGATAAATCGTCCACCCGAGAGTTGATCAAGGGACATCGCAGTCATCGCACACATTGCGGGGGTCCTTGCGGGCATCTGCATAATGGCGGTGCCCACGCGGATCTTGCTGGTATTCGCCAGTACCCAAGTGGCCGAGGTCACCGCGTCATTACCGTAAGCCTCTGCGGTCCACACCGAGTCGTAACCCATCGATTCTGCTTGCTTGATGAGATCCAGTGGGATGTGGATATGCTTACCTGAGTAGCCAAGAAGAAAACCGAGTTTCATGATGTAGTGCTCCGTGGGATGTCGTGGTGTCGTATACGCAATCAAGGGGCCGATCAGTTTAAGTGCAGAACCGGTGTCCGGACACCCCAAAGTGCTTTACGTCGTGTTTTGGTGTCCTAGGTAGTCATCCAGCGTGAGATGGAAGCGTCGGATGCGGGCTTCCTGGTAGTTGCCCAGTGTGATGCCTTTGCGGGTGGTTTTAAGTCCCTGTTGCTGCCGCAACAAATTGCCAGTGTCTTGATCATAAACGGCCCCCAACCACGCTAGTTCGTCTATTTCGGTATAGGACTGCTCAACATTCAGGTAAACAGGTTCCGGCGGGTCTGGGTGTGTGGCGCCATCGGGGAGCGGCTCCAACATTACAATCTCGAATAAGCAGCGATCGACATCATCACCGAGTGGCCTGAACCGATAGGCCATGGAAATGAGCATGCCGGGAAAGAAAAACGCATTGGGGAACAGGTGATACTCAATTGAGTCGAGCATCACGCTGTCGGATACAGCTGAGAAGTCCCTACCCAATTGAGTGGCCATCGCGTCGCGCAGCATTTGTGCGCCCGCGGCCCGAGCGGTCTCGTTGGCCGACAGAGGCCGTTGCTCGACAGGCAAACCGGCGAGGAGCTCTTGCTCCGTCAGTTTGGGTTTGCGCCACTTGTCCCCGGGGTAGTCAGAGAGCGCCTCGGGCGAGTAGTGTCCGATATTGTGAATAAAACGGCTCACATGCGGGCCAAAAATGTCGTACTGAGTATTGGCCCCGGTGGGGGAGTCGTGGGTGGTGAAGTTGTGGTAGGCCTCCATGAAGGCCTCCTGTGCCGCCTTCCAGTTTGCAGGGAGCTCTTTCTGCACGTGCAGGCGAATACGCCGATCGGCGAGAGGAAACTGCGTAAAGTGCTCGGGTAGCACATCGAGTTGCTCGATCAGGGGCGAGGCATCAGGATCGAGATTAATAAACACAAAGCCCTCCCAAGCATCACACGCCACGGGCTGGAGCGAGTGGGTGGCCTCACAAACATGCGGGAAGTCCCAGCGCCCCGGCACGTCCTTTAGCCGGCCGTCGAGATGCCAAGACCAACCGTGGAACGGACAACTGAAGCCCTGGGCAAAGCCGGCACCCTCTTCTCCAAGTATTCGAGTGCCCCGGTGAGTGCAGCTGTTAATGAAGGCTTTGATTTCACTCTCTGCGGTCCGAGCGATGATGACCGAGTAGGGGCCAATGTCGTACACGTAGTGATCGCCAACGCCTGGAATGTGCTCCTCTCGACACACCCATTGCCAGCATTTCGACCACATGTCCGTCAGTTCTTCTTTGAAAAAACGAGGGCAGGTGTAGCGGCTCGCGGGGAGGTCGGTATCTCCTAAAAAGGCATATTGAGAGGCAGTCAGCGGCGCTGGTGGGGGGTGCGCATCCGACGCCAGCACATCCGCAATGGATGTGCCCTGTGCGCGAGCCTCGCCCTTGGGTCGGGAGGGGTCAGTCATGCACACACCAGCGCCGTCGTGTCAGCAGATTTTGCATGGAACGAGTATGCGCAGACGTTCTTGAGACCACAAGAGCATCTACCAGGTCTACGGGGAACCCTGAACCGGTTCCTTTGTGAATAGCTGTAGCCATCCGTGCAATAGTTGATCTCAAAGGTAATGTGGATAACGATGCCACCAGTATTATTTTAGGCAGAATAAGGGGGTTCATATCGTGGAGCAGGCATGGCAACTGCTATTGGATAAACAGAGTCTGTACGAGCTCTCCTGCAAATACATGCGCGGGCTGGATCGGCTCGACGCCGCATCATTACAATCCGTATTTTGGGAAGACGCATACTGCGAATATGGATTTATGAATGGAGGCGCGGCGGCATTCATCGACTTTGCTTTGGGTGCACTGAGCGGACATGAGTCCAACCAGCATATGATTGGTAATACCTTGTTTGAGGTGGAGGGCGATGAGGCGTTTGGTGAGGTCTACTTTCACGCCTATCACAAGATCAAATCAGAGACGGGCTTTGATGACCTCATTGTGGCGGGGCGCTATCTGGATCGTTACGAGTGCCGCGGTGGTGAGTGGAAAATGGCTTATCGCTCCGAGCGTGTGGATTGGAGTCGCACTACACCGAGCTGCGATCCGTACTATCAGATGATGCCTGATTCCCTTTTTGGGGGCCGTCTTGATGACGCAGTTTATGATCGGGAGGCGCGGAGAAAGCGTGTCTGATTCGGGTGTATTCTGATTAAAAAGCGCGGCATGGCTTTACTGAAACTCGCCTCGTCAGGATTCACCCCAAGGCCCGGTCCCTCGGATCGGTCCCTCGGATCGGTCGATATACCCCTTAACAATCATAATGCCCACCTCAGGTGGTGCGACGTCGGCGACGTCTACCTCTATCGGTCTGCACAGCCGCCTTCTCGGCAGGGGGCGCAATGTGCGTGAACAGGTTTGGAAACGAGTCGCTCTGATGGGGTAGCCCCATAGCGCCCACAAAGTGAGCCTGAAAATCATCTGCCAAAGCCGTCTCGATACGCTCTGCCTTGGCAATGGTGTCGGCAATTTCAAGCCGCGCGTTGCGATCTAGCAGCGCCATTCGCGCGCCGGCACCCGCGGCGTTTCCCGCTGAGGTGACCTGTTCAAGGTCACAATCGGGGATGAGCCCCAGCACCATGGCGTGGCTGACGCTGATATGGCTGCCAAAGGCACCGGCCAGACGAATACGATCAACAGTGGTGACGCCCATCTCGTCCATCAACAGCCTGATGCCAGCGTAGAGCGCCGCCTTGGCCAGTTGGATTTGGCGTACATCAGTTTGCGTGATCACCACATCGGAGGCCTCAGGATTATCCGTCTCATGTAAAACATAAGACCAGGTCCGCCCGTCTTTTCTTATTCGGCTTGTTTGCCCTTCGAGCGCGCCATCGACTACGCCATCAGTCGACACCACGCCGGCGAGATACATCTCGGCGACAACCTCGATAATCCCCGATCCGCAAATGCCGGTCACACCGGTATCCGAAAGGGCCTCGGCGAAACCCGGTTCGTCCGACCACAGCTCGGAGCCGATACATTTGAAGCGGGGTTCAAGCGTATCGCGGTCGACCCGCACCCGCTCAATGGCGCCGATGGTCGCCCGTTGTCCGGCGCTGATTTGAGCGCCTTCAAACGCCGGTCCGGTCGGGCTCGAGCACACCAGTAATCGTTGGTTGTTCGCGAGCACAATCTCGGCGTTGGTGCCAACGTCGACGACCAATGTCATCGCCTCGCTGCGATCGGGCGCTTCAGCAAGGATCACCCCGGCCGCATCGGCACCGACGTGGCCTGCGATGCAGGGCAGGCAGTAGAGGCGGGCCTCGGGGTGAGCGGTCAGGCCGACTTCTGCCGCACGGGTATCAACCGCATCGCTAGTGGTGAGTGCAAAGGGCGCCGTGCCCAGATTCACCGGGTTAATGCCCAGCAGGATATGGTGCATGATCGGGTTGGCGACCAGCGCGATCTCGAGGATGTCCTCGATCTGACTCGACGCTTCCCCTGAGAGCTCAATAAACAGCCCGTTGATCGCTTCGCGAATGGCATCGGTGAGGAGTTCAGCGCCTTCTGGATGCATCATCACATACGAGACCCGGCTCATCAGGTCCTCGCCGTATCGTATCTGCGGGTTCATCACTCCGGCCGAGGCCACGACCTCGCCGGTGTTCAAGTCGCATAGATGCGCCGCAACGGTCGTGGAGCCCACATCAATCGCGATGCCCCGTGGTTGGTCGAAGAGTC
Source organism: Luminiphilus sp. (assembly GCA_016779445.1). Taxonomy (GTDB): domain Bacteria; phylum Pseudomonadota; class Gammaproteobacteria; order Pseudomonadales; family Halieaceae; genus Luminiphilus. The sequence goes on from JADHNP010000077.1 coordinate 5,684, forward strand.
CCGGCCAGATGGCCGTAATCAGGTGCTCCTGATAGACGGCAACGGTCACACCCCGGTCCTCGCGGGTCAGCGCAGTCTGCAGTGCGCGCAGCTGGGAGTGGGCGAGGGAGACCCCGGTAACACCCCATTCGCGTTCGAGGGCTTCGAGCAGAAACTGCACTTCACCCCGGGCGTCATCCAGGCTGGGTTCCTCTATCTGAACGTAGTAAAGCCGCGTAGCGGTATCGAGGCGGATGTCCCTCGACTCCATCTCTTTGCGCACAATCTGTCGATGCACCTGGCTCTCGGCAGGCACATCGATCACAGCATCATCGAGCAGTGTCGTGTGGCAACTCAGGCGTCTGCCAGTTTTAAGAGGGCCCTTTCGTTCTTCAAATTTTTCTTCGGTCTGACTAAACGGGGAGAGGTGATCGACGTCGGAGTCGATCTGGTGTTTGGCGAAAGAGCCGGCCACGCAGCTGATCTGGCATCGGCCGCAGAGACCGCGACCCCCGCAGACCGAGTCAATGTCCACACCTAGGCTGCGCGCCGCTTCGAGTAAAGGCGTGCCGCGCGGGAAGAATCCGCGCCGACCCGAAGGCATAAACAGGACTTTGACGTCATTCTCAGTCAATGATCAGGCGCTCCTGCGACGCCCGCCGCGACGTCCCCGGCCCTCGCCTTCGGCGGCGGGCTCTCTATAGGCGCGGATCCAGCGACGGCAATCAGGATCATGCCCCATCATCACGTCGCCACCGCGAACTGCCTGCATCACTTCAGGGTGCAGTGGACTGGTGATGGCGGAGGTCATGCCGGCCCCCATCGCCATGGTGAGAAAGGCAGAATTGATGCCATTCCGGTTTGGCAGACCAAAGCTCACGTTGGAGGCGCCGCACGTGGTGTTCACCTTGAGCTCTTCCCTGAGGCGTCTCACCAGTGCCATGACCTGAAGGCCTGCAGTATTGATGGCGCCAATGGGCATCACGAGTGGGTCGACCACGATATCGCTGTAGGGGATGCCATAATCTGCAGCGCGCTCAACAATCTTTTTCGCCACGGCAAAGCGCACGTCGGGATCCTCGGAAATACCTGTCTCATCATTGGAAATCGCCACTACGGCAGCCTTGTATTTGGCCACGAGCGGTAACACGCGTTCTAATACTTCGTCTTCACCGGTGACCGAGTTTACCAGTGCCTTGCCCTGATAGACGGCCAGTCCAGATTCGAGCGCTTCAACAATAGAGGAGTCGATACTTAGCGGCACATCGGTAATCGACTGCACCAGCTGCACGGCCTCGGCAAGGATGCGAGGCTCATCAGCGAGCGGTATGCCTGCATTGACATCCAGCATGTGCGCACCGGCCGCAACCTGGGCCAGGGCATCGGCTTCCACACGGCTGTAGTCACCGTTTTTCATTTCCTCGGCCAGAATTTTTCGACCAGTCGGGTTGATGCGCTCGCCGATAATGACAAACGGTTGGTCAAAACCGATGTGGACTTCACGGGTCGCGGAGCTGATGGTTGTTGTGGTCATGAGTGTTACTCGATGGATTATAAAGATATTGGGAAAAGGGTTATGCCGCAGGGCGCCAGGGTTCGCGACCATTCAAAACGTTGGACCGTGACACGATCTCACCGATGCGATCTTCCATGCGGTAAGCCATAATGTGGACGCCGCTTACACCCTCGATCTCGTGTATCTGTTCAATGAGGTCAACACACAGATCGACCCCTTCTTGTTTTTGATCTTCGGCCCCGGCGAGGCGCCTGATAATGTCGTCTGGGATATGCACGCCGGCAACATTTTTGCGGATCCACTCGGCGGCCTTTGCCGAGGCGAGGGGGCCGACTCCGGCCAGTACAAAGGCCTCTTCCAGTAGGCCCAGGTCACGCACCTGTGCCATGAAGGTTTTCATGCGATCGACATCGAAGCAGTATTGGGTCTGGATGAACTGCGCACCTGCAGCGATCTTCTTTGCCATGCGGTGCGGCCGAAAATCGAGAGGTGGGGCGAATGGGTTGGCTGCGGCACCGAGAAATAATCTGGGCGGCGAGCTGATGGCGCGGCCACTCAAAAACTGTCGCTCATCGCGCATGTGTCGCACCATGCCGAGTGCCGAGATACTGTCCATGTCAAAGACCGGCTTGGCTTGGGGGTGGTCCCCAGACTGAACCCCATCACCACTGAGACACAGGACATTACAGACCCCCATAGCGGCGGCACCCAGAATATCCCCTTGCATGGCAATACGATTTCGGTCACGGCAGGACTGTTGCAGGATCATGGCGTAGCCGCGGCGTGTGAGTAGCGAACAGATCCCCATGCTTGACATGTGACAGTTGGCGCCGGAGCTGTCGGTGGCGTTGATAGCGTCAACATAACCATCAAACAGTGCCGCCCGTGAAAAGACATCGGCAGGATCCGCAGAATCTGGTGGTGCGATCTCGGCGGTGACGGCGAAGTGACCTGCTCGCAGAATGCGCTCAAAGCGCCCGGGGGAAGTGTGTCCCGGCAGAATCGGCAGGTTTTCCCCGGGAGTGGGCTCGTCGTCGAACTTCATAACAACCCGCCAGCGCGCAGTCGCAACGCGCGAAGCCAAGCGCTGCGGCCTTTCAGTCGATTGTCTACTGGGGGTTGAATCATCTTAATGGTCTCTTCAGGCGTGCCAATCTGCTGGCTACCTTCCCAAGCGTTCACCCATACGCAAGTCATGTCCGGCTTGATCTCGCAGCCGCCGTTTTGCCTGACGCCACCGCAGGGGCCATTGCGCAGGGTCTTGGGACAGTTCATGGGGCAGGCCATGCCGGTCTCGCCTAGCGTGCACTGACCGCAGGATTGAGAGTCAAAGAAAAACCCCTTGATTACGCCTTCGATTGCGGCAAAGGGTTTGTCCAGCCGATCATAACCAATCCGTCTAAGAATGGGTTCCAGTAAGGACAGGATCCATTCGAGCCCGTCATAGACTTTTTTAAGCCAACGAGCATTGCGTATCGACCACAAGCGCACCGATTTCATGGCGAGATCTCGGCGAAGCCTTTTTGTTTAACCATTACGGCCAGTTGCTCGTCGGAGAAACCTGTTTCAATCTCGCGGCCCAGTTGTTCGGCTATTTCTTCGAGTGCACCCTCGGCTTCGATAGTGGTGGTCACTCTCCGCCACTCCTCAAGGTAGGCATCGCTGCCTCCTTTATCGGCGCGCATAGCGGCGCGATCAATCGCTTCCTGAAAGCGTGCGCTAAGCATGTATTTGCCGCGATCTCGACCGCGCTTGATCAGCACTTGAGAGGGTATGTCGCGCCATAAAATATCAATACGCTGCATGAGGTGCCCCCGGAATATTCGCAAAGCGCAGTACTTGCTCAGCCAGTGATGTTTCCAGCAAGCCCATGCCGGATTGAATGATTTCGAGGGGTAGCGCGAGTTGAGCGGCTGCATTAACAGCCTGCTCGCGCAAGTCAGTACTGTCGCTCTGTGCCAGATACACCACTCGAGTGTAGTGTCTGAACAGCATATCTCGTAACTCGGGGTGGCTATTGAGCTTGAGCGCGTCGATCACAAGACGATCAAAATGGCGCACCAGAAAATCGGTGAGATAAAAAGTACCGGGCTCTGCCTCGGCCATGGGGTGAAACACCTCTGGCGTGGCAAAGAATTCATAGCAATGGGCGCCGGGTAGTCGCGCAACGTCCCACTTTGCCAAAATCGCATCGAGTCTACCGCCCGTGCCGCAATCGGCATACGCAACAAAACGCTGATCGTATTGATGAGCGGTTTGTTCGAGGATTGCGTCTACGCGAGCAGGAATGGCGTCGGGTGTGTTATGCAGTGCCGCATCGACACACTTTAGGTGCAGGTGTTGCCACCCGTTCACTTGTTTTAGGGTTTCGATTTCCCGCGCGAGAGCACCGCAGGCGATGACCAGAATGTTATCCGGCATCGCCGCGAAGATCAGGCGCTCTGCGCCAGTCGGCGGGCGCCGACCAGACGCACGGCGGTAGTTGAGGCTTCAGCGGCGTCACGACAGTAGGCATCGGCACCCACTGCCTGACCAAATTCTTCGTTCAGTGGGGCACCGCCGACCAGCACAATGTATTTATCACGCAGGCCTTTTTCTTTCAGCGTGTCGATGACGACCTTCATGTAGGGCATAGTCGTGGTCAGAAGCGCCGACATACCCAAAATATCGGGCTGATGCTCCTCCAGTGCCGCGAGGTAATCATCGACCGCGTTGTTGATACCGATATCATGGACATCAAAACCGGCGCCCTCCAACATCATAGCCACCAAATTTTTGCCGATATCGTGGATGTCGCCTTTCACAGTGCCGATAACCATAGTACCCACCGGTTTTGCGCCGGTCTCTGCGAGCAGGGGGCGCAGAATTGCCATGCCGCCCTTCATGGCATTAGCGGCTAGCAGCACCTCAGGGACGAAGAGGATGCCGTCGCGGAAATCGATACCAACAATGGTCATGCCGTCGACAAGCGCCTTACCCAACACATCCTCGGCCGACCAGCCGCGGGCTAGCAAAATGTTTGTGCCTTCCTCTATTTCTTCCGTCAGACCATCATAAAGATCGTCATGCATCTGTTGCACGAGGTCTTCATCCGACAACTCCGACAATACGATATCTTCTTCTTCGTCCGACATGCCAAAACCTCCCTAGTCTCAATAATCGCGATCGGCGAATGACGCCTTTTGTTCTGTCATGAATGCCGCTAAAGCTTCATCGATCGCCGGGTCCAGCGCGGGAGCTTCGTAATCAGCGAGCATTTGCTTCCAAATTTTGTTCGCGCGATGCGCAGTGTCCAGACTCCCCTCCGCCGACCACTGCTCATAACTATTGTTGTCGGCGACGGTGGATCGATAAAACGCGGTCTCGAAATTACTCAAAGTGTGGGCCGACCCAAGAAAATGTTTGCCGGGACCCACTTCTTCGAAGGCCTCCATAGCCTGACCATTCTCTGATAAATCCATGCCACCGAGCAGCACCTTGATCATGTTCGCCTGATCGCAGTCCATGATGAACTTTTCGTAGCCCATAGCCAGACCGCCCTCGAGCCATCCCGCGGTGTGCAACATAAAGTTGACGCCCGCAAGTGCTGCCGTTTGCAAGGTATTGGCAGCTTCATAGGCGGCCTGAGCATCGGGTAACTTTGAACCACATAATCCGCCGCCACTTCGGAACGGCACGCCCAGACGTCGGGCGAGGGCGGCGGCAGTGTAGATCACCATACTTGGTTCCGGTGTGCCAAAGGTCGGTGCGCCAGTTGCCATGGAAACAGCAGCAGCAAAGGTGCCAAAAATCACGGGACATCCTGGCCGAATCAATTGGGTCAACGCTATTCCCGCCATCGCTTCGGCAAGAATCTGAGTGACGGTGCCCGCGACGGTGACAGGCGACATGGCACCGGCAAGAATAAACGGTGACACAACAGTAGATTGATTATTGCGGGCGTAGACCTTGAGCGAGCCGAGCATAGTCGCGTCAAAAACCAGTGGTGAATTGACGTTGATAAGACTGGTCAACACGCAGTTCTGATCGACAAAGTC
>JADHNP010000078.1 GCA_016779445.1 Luminiphilus sp.
CGGTGGTGATAGTGGCCTACCTTTTTAGAAACTTCTCAACCACGATTAGGGGAGCAGCAATGGTATCTGCGCTCATCGGCGTAGTCATGCTGACTTTCTTTACCATGGGTTCTCAAAATGCATTTTTTATGATGCTGACGACGCTCAGTGAAATGGCTGGGAATGGTTCAGAGGTTGCTGCTGATTTTCTCAATGGCGCCAATTTGCCCATTGGTGAGACCATCAATCCGCCTGGCTGGATGATGGCATTATCGTTAGTACAGGTAGTGATTAACTTTGCCCTGACGGTGTACGTTTTTCTGTTTGCCCAATGGGATAACCGCTAAGGTTCAGATTTCTGTATAACGTCATATGAGGGGGCTTACGCCCCCTTTTTTATGGACGGAGTAGTCTAAAATTGGCACCTATGGGGGCACTCCCCGACGCTATCGCCTACTTGAGCGGGGATACCTTAAAGGTCATCGTTTTGGCAACAAAATCTGCCTCCCCCGAGACAATATTAACGACGCCATCCGACACCATGTCGAGGGAGTACATCTCAAAAATGGTGCCCTTTCGGCGATACACACCTTGTAAGGTTGCAGTGGCAAACTCTTCACCATTTTGAGTCCATGCAAAGCCTGTGAACTCTCCCGCATCACCCATGCCCAGCTTGTCGGTGAATTCGTAAGACAGCCACACGCGCCCGTAAGGTCCAGCCTCGCCCGAAGCGGAAATCTTATAGTTAGTCCCATCAGTAGTGTGGGCTGAGTCGATATCAAAATTCGCTACGAATTCGCCTTCTCCATAATTGAGATCCTGCGCTAACGTGAACGACGTCCAGAACGCTGCGACAGCAGCAACCACCCATTTTTTCATCATGATCATCCTCTTAAAAATAAAATGTAAAAGCGGGCGCGCGGCGCACAACCCACTGGCGATACTACCTTAAACCTATTCGTTACCAGGCACAGAAATGTAGAAAAAACGCCTGGCACACAGGTCTAGGTAAATGCGCTGATATCTGGCGCTCGTCCCCCTACGACACACCTAAAAAAAGCCGTCGTGATTTACACACATTTAAAATAAAATCCCTGCTAACCTCCGGGGCTTACACATTTTTAACGGGACAATCCAATCATGCAGCGTTTATCAATCAACTCTTTCCTGAAGTTCGTATTCTTGCTGGCCGCTTCGGGCATGCTTTCGGCATGCGCTGACAAGCCCGGTAGTGAGGGATGGTGCGAAGCCTTAGGCGAGAAAAATAAAAGCGAGTGGACTGGCTCTGATGCCAAAACCTATGCGACCCACTGCGTGATTGAGAGCACTACAATCGGCAGCGAAGCGTGGTGTGATGATCTAAAAGGAAAATCTAAAGGTGATTGGACCACACAAGAAGTCGCCGACTTCGCCCAGTACTGTGTCGTAGAGGCTGTGTCTCAATAAAGCCTGCGGTTTAAGGCGCATAACGGCATAGGATAAAGGTCTATTTCTAAGCCATCTCGAGTGGGTGGACCCAAAGCATGGTGACGCCGGCGGTGAGCGCATTCAATTCACTCACCGCCTCATCTTCTGACATGCCACGCGCTTTCAGTTTCGATATGACCAGTGCACTGCTGTAACAGGGCACGGGAGTCCCATCCTCCTGATAAATGGAGCCGAGCAGGCAGTCTTCGAATCCATCTATAAGTTGAATTTCAAACTCGTCTAAGTTGCTCATTAAGATTTACCTCTTGGAACATGAACCACCGTTTGCCACTATAAAAAAGCTATTCGCCTTTTAATAGCTTGCCCACGCAACCGACTTGCGGCACCAGACGATCGATGGGAACACAAATCTGATTCGCGGCATCGCTAAGTCCCCCAGAATACAGAGGCGCTGCATCTCGTTGTACGTCTTTTTACCTCTCCTCATTTCAGGGTCATTCGCCCGCAAAACCAACCCAGACGAAGTCACTCTCCTTTAGGGTCGTTTCATTACAAGCTTTGTCGATATTTTCCCACTCAGAGGAAATGAATGCCCTCAATGGGATATCCACCCCTCACGGGTGACATTCATGGAGACAGGGTCTGAGGCGAATATGTGATTGCACATCTCTTGGCTAGAGCCCTTAACCTGCTTTTTTCGCGCATCCAAAAGCGCTGCTGACACTCCTAGCGCAAACCACTTGTTGTCCGAGTGACAAGCAATTACTCATTGTGACCAACGACGGCATTCCTCTCGCAGATCTTTAGCGGTTTCAGATCTTTGAGTCCTGCGCGCTCTTTTTTTACGCCTCAATGCATGCTTTGCGTTAGGATTCGTTGTGCCACTAGACAGTTGCCTACCTCTGTGGCCCGGGAGAACCGCCACGGTTGGTTTACGATTCTCAACCTACCCCCTCACCCACCCTTTGTAGGTTGAGACAGGGAAATCGATAAGAACTTAGGGCGAATGACAAACACAATCCGACTGGCCTGCAAGCCGCACAAAATGACGTCATTTGGGGCCACATCCGAATGACTACGCCGATTGATGAAAACCCGCACACACCGATGATGCAGCAGTATCTGAAGATCAAGCGAGCACATCCGGGTGAGCTGCTGTTTTATCGCATGGGGGATTTTTACGAACTATTTTATGATGATGCCGAACTGGCCTCACGGCTACTCGATATCACCCTGACCAGCCGCGGCAAATCAGCGGGCGAGCCTATCCCTATGGCTGGGGTTCCCTACCACGCTGCAGAGGGCTATTTGGCGCGGCTGGTCAAAGCCGGTCAGTCTGTGGCAATTGCCGAGCAAACGGGTGATCCGGCCACGAGCAAAGGCCCGGTAGCGCGCGAAGTTGTCCGCATCGTCACGCCTGGCACTCTCACGGAGGAGTCACTGCTCGACGCCCGGCAAGACGCTCTCATTCTCGCCATCGCAATCTCAAAAACCGGCTACGGACTTGCGTGGCTGGATGTCAGCAGCGGCCGGTTCCTTCTCGCCGAAATCGCTGATGACATCGCGCTTGACGCCGAGTTGGCGCGTCTGGCTCCGGCAGAAATTCTGATTCCTGAGTCCAGTACGTTCTCTGACGGAACCTGGCCCGGCGCAGTGCGCCGCCAGGCCGATTGGCATTTCGATGAAACCAATGCGAGAGAGGATCTGCAAAGGCAGTTCCAAGCACACAACCTCGAGGGATTCGGTTGTGCTGATATGGGTCTGGCGGTCACAGCGGCAGGGGCACTCCTGAGCTATGTGAAGGATACGCAACGCGGCGAACTGCCCCATATCCGTGCCATTCGTCCTGAATCACAGACCGATGCAGTCACACTCGATGCCGCGACGCGGCGTAACCTCGAGATCGATGTCACACTAAGTGGGGGAGAAGAACACACACTGTATGCGGTATATGACAGCACCGTCACCACCATGGGCGCGCGCCACCTCAGGCGCTGGCTGCACCGTCCGATCAATGACCGGCAGGTCCTGGAAAACCGACTCGATGCGGTGCAACGACTTATCGATGACTACTGCTTCGAACCGATCCGCGACGCACTGAAGGACATAGCCGACCTCGAACGTATTTTATCGAGAGTCGCACTGGGTTCGGCGAGGCCCAGAGATCTCAGCCGCTTGGGGAGCAGTCTTATTCAATTACCCCTGATTCGCAGTCGGATGCCAGATGGCTCCAATCTCATTGACCAGCTCGCCGAATCACTCCCCGATTACGAAGAACTCACCCAGCTCATTGACAGGGCCATTGTCGATAACCCGCCAGTATTGATCCGTGATGGCGGCGTTATCGCCGAGGGCTATGACGCCGAGCTCGATGAACTACGCAGCATCAGTGAGAACGCGGGTGGCTACCTGCTCGATCTTGAACAACGAGAGCGCAATGCAACCGGGCTATCGACACTCAAGGTTGGCTATAACCGCGTGCACGGTTACTACATTGAAGTCAGCAGAGCACAATCTGAAAAAGCGCCCGATACCTACCAGCGCCGCCAGACCCTAAAAAATGTCGAGCGCTTTATCACCCCTGAACTCAAAACATTCGAGGACAAAGCGCTCTCCAGTAAGAGTCGTGCGCTGTCCCGCGAGAAGCATCTTTATGAAGCGCTGGTAAGCGAGATTGCGCAATCCCTTAGCGACCTTCAAGCTACCGCAATGGCCTTGTGCGATCTTGACGTATTGACGTGTTTTGCGGAGCGCGCCGGCATGATGGCACTTTGTCGTCCCCAGTTCAGTGACACGACCCTCTTGAAAATAGAGGGCGGTAGACATCTCGTCGTCGAAGCCGCGCGCGACACCCCCTTCATCGCAAACGACACCCATCTTGATCATAAACGACGCATGCTGCTGATTACCGGTCCCAATATGGGCGGCAAATCCACCTACATGCGGCAAAATGCGCTGATCGCTTTGCTGGCACATGTGGGCGCCTTTGTGCCTGCTCAGGCCGTGACCTTGTCTTGCCTTGACCGCATCTTCACCCGGATAGGTTCGTCGGATGATCTCGCAAGTGGCCGCTCAACGTTCATGGTCGAGATGACCGAAACTGCCAATATCCTGCATAACGCCAGTGAACGCAGCCTGGTGATCATGGACGAGATTGGCAGGGGAACCAGCACTTTTGACGGGCTGAGTATCGCCTGGGCAACGGCGCTAGCGCTGGCCAACGAAATTCGCGCCCTGACATTTTTTGCGACACATTATTTCGAGCTGACAGCACTGCCCGATCGACATCGCGCTATGGCGAATGTTCATCTCGACGCGACGGAACACGAAGAACACGTCGTGTTTTTACACCAGATTCAGGAGGGACCTGCCAATCGCAGTTTTGGAATCCAGGTCGCCAAGCTTGCTGGTATACCCAGCACGGTCCTTAGCACCGCGCAGGAAAAGCTACGCGAACTAGAGAGTGGCAAAATATCCGGGCCGGCGCCTGCTCAGGTTGAATTGTTCACGGCATCGCCCCCTGTTGTCCACTCTCGCATTGTGGACGCACTGACCGCGCTGGACCCAGACGCCATCAATGCGCGAGATGCACTGAACTGGATCTACGCAATGAAAGAAAAGCTTGAAGACGAAAGCTGAGCGGTTTTCAAAATTCCCGCTAACCAGTATCCTTCGGCGTGGGATGAGAGAGGTATCAATATGACATTTGTCGTTGGCGAAGATTGCATCAAATGCAAGCACACTGATTGTGTTGAGGTGTGCCCCGTAGACTGCTTTTATGAAGGCCCCAATTTTCTGGTCATACATCCCGACGAGTGTATCGACTGCGCTCTTTGCGAGCCGGAATGTCCTGTTGATGCGATTTTTTCTGAAGACGAGCTACCCGCCGATCAGGAAGAATTCCTTCAGCTCAATACGGAGTTGGCAGAAATATGGCCCAACATTACCGAGCGCAAAGAACCCCTCGCAGACGCAGAGGACTGGGCTGGCAAACCCGGCAAGCTGGAGCTACTGGAGCGCTAACTCGCGCAGCGAGAGCTGTGACAGACTTCTCTAGCGCGACGGCAGCAAAGTAGCCGGATTAATGGGACGTCCATTGCGGCGGATTTCAAAGTGCAGTTTCACTGAGTCTGTGCCAGAGCTTCCCATTCGCGCAATGAGTGTCCCTGCTGACACCGGCTCTCCTTCAGCGGCAAGCAGCACGTCGTTATGGCCATAGGCGCTGAGATAGGTGTCGTTGTGTTTGACGATAATTAGCGCGCCATAACCTGTTACCCCCGTGCCAGCATAAACGACCACGCCCGCTGCGCTCGCGCGCACGGGATCACCCCGGGAACCGATCAGATCGATGCCCTTGTGAACATCTTCAGCATAAGCCCGGGCGATGCGCCCTTTAACCGGCCACCCCCACCGGTCTACCGGTGCATTAGGTAATGGCGCTGGTTTCGGCTTCGGTTTGGGTTTGGGTTTGGGTTTGGGTTTGGACTGAGGCACAGGCGCTGGCTTAGATGTTGACTGAGCCACCGCCTTTGACTGATCCGGAGTCCCCGAGACGGGAGGAGGCTCCGGAGATACCAAAGGCTGCACTTTTTTCGCGGGTGGGATAGGCGCATCCGCTGGCACAGCGGCCGCAGAAGACGCACCACTGGTAGCGTCCTGACTTTTTGCATGCGCCACACTCTCCGACGCCTCTGTGACTAACGACTGCCCCGCCAAAATGACATACGGCGCGTCAATGTGGTTGAGCGCCGCCAGCGAGCGATAGTCGATGCCCAGTCTGAAAGCAATGGCGTAAAGCGTATCGCCCGGCTGAACGATGTAATCTGGCCCCGTCGGCAACTCACCCCGGTCGCTCATGGCTATTTGTGTCGCGCGTCTGACCTCCGGCTCGGTCTTCTCAACGGCGCTCGAGCGGTCCTCGATCACCGCGGGAGGGTGCTCAGCACAACCCAAGGCAACCACACAGCACACTAGCGGTAGTGCAATGAGTCCTTTTGATCGCTCAGCGACGCTCATGCCGCGACAACCTGTGTAAGGTCCACACAACAATCACTCCGAGGGCAAAACTGCCGCCGCACAATGCCCATTGTGGATCGACGATCAAAGGATGGGTCGGCAAGACTGCCCGAGTCCATTGATGTAGATCATCACCGGCGACGAACCCTACAGACGCTTGCCACGGCCATACAGTCAGTAAAGAGCCCAGCAAGATACCGCTGAGACACGCCATTAAGCGAAGGCGCGCATACCTGAGCAGCCAACCCAACAACCGCGTAAAAGTCAGTAATCCGACCGCGCAGCCCACGGCAAACACTGCCAATTCGGTAACTTGAAGCTCCCTAACGGCGGCCAGCACTGGCGTGTACATGCCGAGCAACAGAAGAATAAAGCTCCCCGAGATACCCGGCAAAATCATGGCACAAATCGCAATCGCTCCGGCAAAGAATAGTCCTGACAAACCGGTCAAAAAACTCGCCGGTGGCGTGATCGCAATACCCACTGCCAGCGCCACTCCCAAGCTAAACAGCAGCACCTGATCACGCTGAGTCACATTAGTTTCCTCCTGAACTAATACGATTCCGCTGACTAAAATCAGACCCGAAAAAAACGACCAGAGCGGTTGTGGATAATACTCAAGCAACCAATGCACGCCAGATGCCAGAGAAAATACGGCCGTGAGAATACCGGCTAACAAGAGCGCTAAAAAAGGGCCATCAAGACGGTACCAAAGCGTTCTCCACCGACCCCGCAGGAGGAGTATGAGGGCTTCCTTGTCGGCAGCCACCAAGGCGCTGATGAGTCGCTCATAGATACCTGTGATTAGGGCAACGGTTCCGCCAGAAACGCCTGGCACCACGTCGGCGGCACCCATCGCCAACCCGCGAAGAAATATGCCGACAGGATGCCGCACTATCGTGAGACGCCACTGACCATGGGTACAAAATTAACCTGCTCTACCGCTTCCTCAAGAAAGCCTTCCTCCGTTGCAGTCACCATCATGAGTTGCTGTCTGCGTCCACCAACGGGCAGGATTAACCGGCCACCCGGCGCCAACTGCTCAAGCAAAGTTTGCGGCAAGTGCTCGGGCGCCGCCGCACCCAAAATCAAATCGAAAGGCGCCTCAGCGGTCCAACCCTCCAGTCCATCGCCGTGTCGCCAACGAACGTTGCGAATTTTGAGCGAGCGCACCTGTTTTCGAGCGCGATCCAACAATGGCTTGATCCGCTCAATCGCACAAACCTCATCCACCAGGGAGGCCAGAATCGCTGTCTGGTAGCCCGAGCCACTTCCCAGCTCAAGCACTTTTTTTGGGCGGCCCGCAGCGAGCGCTAGTTCACTCATTTTCGCCACCATGTAAGGCTGGGACAGCGTTTGTCCGTAACCAATCGGAAGCGCGGTATCTTCATAGGAACGATGCGCCAGCGCTTCATCAACAAATAAGTGCCTCGGCATACTGCGAATCGCTTCTAGCACCTCGAAGTGGGTAATACCCTGCTCCATCAGCCGCTGAATCAATCGCTCTCGCGTCCGCTGGGAGGTCATACCAATTCCTAATTCGCTCACGGAGCTGACTCCCCATGCTCGAGTAGGATAACGGCATGACAGGCGATTCCCTCCTCACGACCCACATAACCAAGACGTTCTGTCGTCGTGGCCTTAAAATTAACCTGTCCCTCGCTCACTGAGCAATCGCTAGCAACACAGGCGCACATGGCAGGCAAGTGATCACTGAGTCTGGGGGCTTGTGCAATGATGGTTACGTCGATGTTATTAACCCGCCAACCCAACTGCTTGATTTTATCCATCACAGATCGAAGAAGTACCCGGCTATCCGCATCGTGAAACGCGGGATCCGTGTCGGGAAAATGCTGTCCGATATCGCCAAGCCCCGCGGCACCCAGTAACGCATCACAAAGCGCATGCAGCGCCACATCGCCATCGGAGTGGGCTTCCAGGCCGCGATCACCCTCGATCCGGACTCCGCCTAGCATAATATGATCGCCGGATCCGAATGCATGAACATCAAATCCATGTCCAACCCGCATCACGCTCCCTCCCTATTTTGCTGGAGCAACAAAAGTTCTGCGAAAGCCAGATCCGCCTCGACCGTCACTTTGATATTACTCGAAGGGCCTGCCAGCACGTGCACGCGTCCACCTGCCCGCTCGACAGCCATGGCCTCATCAGTAATGTTCACACCTTCATCCAGACAGGTTCCGAGGGCTTGATACAACTGCATAAACGGGAACAGCTGAGGGGTTTGCGCCCGCCATAGATCTGCCCGCTCCACTGTGGCACTAATGCCGCCCATCCCATCGACACGTTTCAGTGTGTCCGCCACGGGCTCCGCAAGAATGACCCCTTCACCACATGCACGAGCACGCTCGATCAACCCAGAGAGTGATGGGTAATCAAGGCACGGCCTTGCGGCGTCATGCACCAGCACCCAATCATCATCCGTTACTCTGTCAGCGAGGGCTTCAAGACCCGCGTATACCGATGCCACTCGCTCCGCCCCCCCTGGAGTTGTCTCCACTCGCACATCGGCCAAGCTTTGAATCCCATCGGCGCGACGATCCGAAGGATCCAGTGCCACCACTATCCCACGAATATCGGGAGACCGTAATAATGCTCGCAAGGTGTGCTCCAGTAGCGGGGCGCTCGCTATCTCTCGATATTGCTTTGGAATTTCCCCCCCGAGGCGACGCCCCGCACCGGCGGCAGGAATGATCCCCCAAATGCTATTCACGGGCTTTCTTGTCCCTCGACGAACTGGTAGTAAACCTCGCCGTCCTTAATGAGACCCAGGTTCTCCCGAGCATTTTTTTCGACCGCCTCATCTCCGTTCTGAAGCGCCACAACTTCGTTGGTCAGTGCGGCATTGCGCTCAATCAACTTTTGGTTCTCTTGCTCAGCCTGCGCTAGCTGGGTCTGCAAGCGATCTGCTTCAGCCAGACCACCCTCAGCAAACCAAAGGCGGTATTGCAGTAATAAGAAGAGCCCTGTCAAGCTGAAGATAAGCCAGCGCATTAGCGCCCCATCAGGACATTCCGACCCGGATACGGGGCAGTCAATCCCAACTCCGACTCGATGCGAAGCAAGCGGTTGTACTTGGCAACTCGATCGGATCGGCAAAGAGATCCCGTCTTGATCTGGCCAGCGCTCGTCCCCACCGCCAAGTCGGCAATAGTGGCATCCTCGGTCTCGCCAGAGCGATGAGAGATGACTGCGGTGTACCCGGCCTCTTTGGCCATCGCGATCGCGTTAAGGGTCTCGGTCAAGGAGCCTATCTGATTGAACTTAATCAGGATGGAGTTGGCGATATTCTCATCAATACCCCGCTTTAGGATTTCGGTATTGGTGACGAATAAATCATCTCCCACCAACTGCACCCGCTTGCCGAGCTTTTGAGTCAGCACTCGCCACCCCGCCCAATCGGACTCATCTAACCCGTCCTCAATAGAAACAATCGGATGAAGGTCAACCAGTTCCGAGAGATAATCCGCAAAACCGCTGCTATCGAAATCCCGGCCGTCCCCTGTCAGATGATATCGGCCATCGCGATAAAACTCGGAAGCCGCGCAATCCAGTGCAAGGGTGATGTCCTCACCGAGCGCGTAGCCAGCACTCTCGACTGCCTCGGCAATCATCTCCAATGCAGCTGCGTTTGAGGGCAAGTCGGGTGCAAATCCCCCCTCGTCTCCGACTGCCGTCGCCAACCCTCTTGAAGATAACGTCGCCTTGAGGTGGTGAAAAACCTCCGCTCCCATGCGCAGTGCCTCGGCAAAATTGGGTGCAGAAACAGGCTGAATCATGAATTCCTGAATATCGACGTTATTATCTGCGTGCTCACCACCATTGAGGATATTCATCATGGGAACCGGCAAAGACAAGTTAGTGACTCCGGCCAGATCCGCTACGTGCTGGTACAGAGGCTTGCCAGCAGAGTTTGCTGCCGCTTTGGCGACAGCTAAAGACACGGCAAGAATCGCGTTCGCGCCAAAACGGGCTTTGTTTTCGGTGCCGTCGGCCTCAATCATCCGCTGATCAATACCCGACTGATCCAGTGCCTCGTGGCCCAGCAACAATTCCCTGATGTGGCCATTAGCGTGCCCAACGGCGGTCAGAACACCCTTGCCGAGATAGCGGGCGGGGTCTCCGTCACGCAGTTCCAAGGCCTCCCGGGTGCCTGTGCTCGCGCCCGAAGGGGCACAAG
>JADHNP010000012.1 GCA_016779445.1 Luminiphilus sp.
GCGATCGACCCCGTGAGCGTGTTGGTGAGGACTCTCCGCGGGACGCCAGCGCTTGCCAAGGCACTCCGAGTGAGGTCTGCATCGCTTCTGCGTCCAGAGTCCGTTTCGGTTGATTGTTGAGCGCTTCAACCATGGCGGCAATATGTTCGGGGGTAGTGCCGCAGCAACCGCCAATAATGGAGGCACCCGCCGCGCGAGCGAATAGTGCATAGTGTGCCATGAGCTCTGGACTGCCATGGAAGTGAATCGCGCCGTTAACATATTGAGGGATACCGCAATTACCTTTCGCAATCACCGGGATCTCAATGCCAGTCGCTATCATCCCTTGGGTCGAGTCCATCAATTCAGCAGGGCCTACGCCACAATTAGATCCTGCCATGTCGAGGCCAATTTCGACGGCGAAGTGCGCAAAGTCGGCGGGTGTGATGCCCATCATGGAGCGCCGGGCGGTATCGAAAGTCAGGGTCGCACACACGGGTAGACCCGTCGCACGTCCTGCCTCCGCGGCCGCTGCGACCTCTTCGAGTGATGACATGGTTTCGATCCAGATGACCTCTGCACCCCCCTCAGCCAGCGCGAGGGCCTGATCCTTGAAGATCGCCACAGTTTGTTCATGAGTGAGCGATCCCATGGGCTCGAATAGTTCGCCGGTAGGACCGATGCTGCCGGCGACAACCGTGCGCCTTCCGGTGTCATCAAAGTGCCTCTGTGCGGCTGTACGCGCCAGGTTGGCGGCAGCGATATTCAACTCGGCCACGCGATCTTCCGCTTTGTGTAACTTCAACCGCGGCGCATTGGCGCCAAAGCTGTTGGTCAAAATGACGTCTGCACCGGCATTAAGGAAAGCACCATGGAGCCACAGCACATCCTCGGGTCGTTCCACGCACCAGAGATCAGGGGGATAGCCCGCCTCTAGGCCCCGGTCAAAAAAATTAGAGCCGGTTGCCCCGTCCGCGACGCACCAACCCTGTCGGGCAATGATGTCTTCTAGTGGGTTGGTCATGGAAAGGCCCTGTTGTACGACGAAAAATAACGAGACTATGATCATAACGCCTGATGAATATTTCGTTAACAAAATAGACCGAAAAGCGGTAAAAATAGGGCCAGAGAAATAGGCTGTTGTCATGGGTCATACTGTGCCCGTGGTGTTGGATCGGGGAAAAGGATCATGCGCACAGAAAATCATGCCGAGTATGCCGAGCACGCCCTTGCGCTACTGAGTAGTGACACGATGAAGCGGATGACCTTCAGTCGTCGTCAGGCGCTTCAGGGCATGTTGTTGGGCGCAGCGGGGATGTCGTTATCGCTGGAGTCGTTTGGACAAATTACAATTCCACCAGGGGAGATTCGATTAATCTTTAACGAGAACCCCTATGGCCCAAGCCCCAAAGCGCTTGCAGAGGTGGCTAAAATTTTGCCAAAGACCGCTTATTACCCTGATGATATTGAAGGCGAACTGATCGACCTGTTTATGGAGCGACTTCGACTGGATCGGGACCAGCTCTTTTTGGCTTCGGGATCTAACGAGGGGCTGCAGGCCGCCATGCTGGCCTTCGGCAAGCAGGGCAAGATCTTGTCTCCGAGTCTGACCTACTCGGAACACCTGCTTTATGCCGAGAATCTCGGTATCGAAGTAGAAAGAGTGCCGCTGAGGGCGGATATGGCGATTGACCTAGAAGCCATGGCGCGAGCGGTGGATGACTCCGTCAGCCTCGTCTATCTCTGCAATCCCAATAATCCCACTGGTATGGCGATTGACGGTGACGAGCTCCGATCTTTTTGTCGAGAGGTGAGCGCCAAGGTTCCTATAATGATTGATGAGGCATACAGCGAGCTCACTGATAAGCCCGATTACACCTCCATGGTGGACCTTGTTCGTAGTGGCGCCAATATTCTGTTAACACGAACGTTCTCCAAAATATTTGGTATGGCCGGTCTCCGAGTGGGGTATGGAATGGGGCACCCAGATATCGTCAAGGTTGTGAGAGACCATGTAATGGCGTGGCCAAATGGCGTAGGACTCTATGCGGCCTATCACAGTTATTTGGACGAAGATTTCATTGCCTTCTCTCGCGAAAAAATATTACAGGGTCGTGAGATGGTTAACTCGACATTCCGTCGTCATGGGATAGAGCCACTCCCGTCTCAAACAAATTTTGTCTGCGCCGACATTGGACACGATGCGGATGTTTTCAAAGAGCAATTGGCTTCACGTAATGTGATCATTCGTGGCTCATATGACGACTACAGCACTTTCTCTCGCGTTAGCATGGGACGAATTGAGGATCTAGAGGTATTTGATCGCGCGGTGACAGAGATCTGGGGTGGTTGATCCGTTCGTTGAAGGCTACTGTCGCCTTTTATTTATTGTTGTGATGTTTTAAGTAGGGCAAGATCGGCGATGAGACGCGGGCTTTCCGACGCTGTATCTAGCGCGGAATAACGGTTCGGGGTAAAAGCCTTATGAGCGCCTCTGAGAGACACACGTCTGGTTGCATGCGCCAATCGTCAGGACAATTGCGCGGTTGTTTCACATTACATCGGTAGAGAGTGTTAATAATTGAGGGGACGGGCTTAAATGGAAACGGATATTTTTGGGCAGGAAGCCAAGATACTGGCGGCTGCGAAGCAGATGATGGATGAGGGAGCGGCTTCTTCTGAGGACTACGCGGCCTTGACAACCCAGTACGGTAAACTCCTGCGCACTACCAAAAGAATTATCAAGCTAAGCGATAAAAATGAGCAGAGGCTCAATGAGTTAAAGCAGGAAGCGCAGGATACTAATACCCAGCTCGAGGGCATGTCGTCACAATTATCTAAGTTTCTATCGCCGCAGTTGTATAACTCTATTTTTTCAGGCTCTAGGGCGGGCACTCGGGTTACCAGACGTAAGAAGCTCACGGTATTCTTTTCCGACCTGTGCGGGTTTACCAACTTTGTAGAAAGCATGGAGTCAGAGGACGTAACGAATCTCCTGAACCTGTACCTTGAATCCATGACAACCATCGCGCTCGACTATGGTGCGACGATCGATAAGTACATTGGCGACGGCATCATGCTCTTTTTTGGGGATCCTGAAACCAAAGGGCTCAAAGAAGATGCCACGAGTTGTGTCAAGATGGGCCTCGATATGCTTAAAGAGCTCGATAATCTATCGGATCAGTGGGTGAACTATGGGATGCGAGAGCCCTTACAGATGCGCATCGGCATTGATACCGGCTTTGCAACTGTGGGGAATTTTGGCAGTGAATCGAGGTTGGACTACACCGCAATCGGTTCGGCAGTGAATCGAGCCTCGAGACTGGAAACGGCAGCCGATCATGGCTCTATTTTTATATCCGAAGATACTTATAACCTGGTGAGGGAATCGATAGATGCTATTGAATTAGAGCCCATTCACCTCAAAGGTATTGGCGAGTTCAAAGCGCGAAAGGTATTGGGAACAATAGATTCACAGACTATTTCGGTGAATTTTGGCAAGCGAAACCTTTCGTTAGTGCTCGATCGTATGTCGCAAGATGATTTAACGTTAACGAAATCCAGCCTTGTTCAGGCCCTGAGGGAGTTGGAGGAGTTTCAGGGGGAATAGCCCTCTATCGAGTAGCTTTTATTTTACCCAGCCTCGATAGACGAAAAGCGCACCGTCGTCGGATTCGACAAAGTCAAACTCGAACTTTTTGACTCTGCGGGCCATCTCGATAAAACCCAATCCTGCGCCGCGAGAATCCTCTGGCGGGCCTTCTCTGAGTCTTTTTTTGTAGAGATCGCGAAGCTCCTTTTGATCCTTGACGCTAAGATCTACGAGAGTCGCTTCTAGAATATCCTTTTTTGATGGGTCGACTACATTGACCGCTTCGATCAGAAAGCCATCTTCTGCAATGCTGATGGCAATAGTGCCTATGCTGTCTCCCGTTGCCTTGGTCTTGTGGTGAGAGTACCGAATAATATTTTGTGCTTGCTCTATAAATACGCCGAACACGCGTTTAGCCACGATTTCTTCGGTCTCCTTGTCAGACAGCTGGTGTCGGACGGGGTTGGAAATAGTTGTCAGGAGATCCTCGGTCAGTGGCCCGGAATAGCAAAATAGGGTCTTCCTCTCTTGCATAAAACTATGCAATTCAACCGTGTCTTGGCTCGCAATATTGTCTGTCATTTTCCTTTTCCTCGAATAATACGTCGCTATTCAGGAATTACTTTTACGCCTGCTCGACCATCACCATGTTGTACGAGCACGCAGAGACATCCTCTTCAAAATCCTCTCCGGCCTCTTGCATCGTGTCATCCTCGGCACGGTATCGCCAGTTGACAGTGATGCTTTTCCCGCCTTCGGCGCTTTCTTCCAAAAACTCAAAGAAATCAAACAAAAATTTAGCTGAGGAGCTGTTGAAATAGTAGAGCTCTATATCGACTACAAACCCGCCTTCATCGTTGCCGAGACATTCCTCAAGCGCCTTCAGAATGGGATCAGACCACTCAGAAATATTCTCTGGGTAACATTCACCACGAATGAGGCATGATGTAGGCGTCAGTTCAACCTGAGGTGTTCGCTGACCGGCTTCAAAAATCATGAGTCTTCTCCGACTACTGATACTGTACTTAATTCGCTGTCGTCCTCAATCAGCGAGAAAGCAAGCAAGGTTAAATCATCTCGGAATGGCGCATCACCCCGATATAAATTCACACTACGCATTATATTTTTAACGATCGTGGACGGCGTTTTTTCTAATGATTCTCTCAAGATCTTGATGACCCGTCGTCGACCGAAGGCAATAGGCTTTTCTTCAGGGCTCATAACATCGGTAATGCCATCTGTGAGCATGACAAAAGCACCTACTGGCGAGCTTATTTCATGGGTAGTGAAGCTGAAGTCAGCGGCCATTCTAGTGGAGCCCACAGATTTTCGATCTCCGCTTACCTCTGTTGCGCCTGTGCCATTGACATTAAAAATCGACGATTTTGCGCCCGCAAATTCGAGCTTTTGTTCTTTTCGGTAGTATATGCAGACGCCGCCGTCAAAGCCCTCTTCGCTGGTATTCTTTTGATCTGAGCGCGAGAGGGTTTCTTTCAATAATTCATTGACTGCGGTGAGATAGTTGCCGGCACTTTGGTAGTTTTTGGCATCGATCGCCTTGTCCAAGTGACTTCGAGCGATGATAGACAGGAAGGCGCCGGGCACACCGTGCCCTGTGCAATCCACTACCGCGATATAGACTCGATCGGGGTAGTCTTTGATGAAGTAAATGTCTCCGCCAACCAGATCTCGAGGCTGCCATTCGACATTGATGTCGAAGTCGCCCGGCATGGTCTTGGGCAGCAGCGCGTTTTGTAGCTTAGCTGCGTAACGAATAGAGCTGTTGATCTCATCTTTGGCAGCAACCAGTTCATGAGTGCGGGCATCGATCAACGTCCCGACTTCGTCAGACATTCTGGAGAACGCTTTGGACATCACTTCTATCGAGGCGCGCTCCTTTTCCTCATCGCTACCTGATGAGACAGTGTCCCGCATGGCACTGATTTCCTCTTTGAGCATATCTCTGGCTTGACCTTCAAGCTGCTCGGCGAGGGAGGCCATTTTTTCAAACATGATTTGATCACGCTCGTCTCGTCTTTTCGCCCGATCCCGCCTTTGTACTTCTGCCTCTTGACGGTGATGTCGGTACTCATCAATGGTGCTCTGGAGTCGACTGACCTCGTCATTTTTTGAAGAAAGCAGCCCTGCATTGGTGGGCATCTCGACAGACAGATCGCCCTCACCCATTTTTTCTAGGAGATGAATGGCGTCCAAAATTCGGTTGAATGAGGAGGTGGTCATGAGAAACACTAACCCAAGAATGACCAGAGATACAGCCGCAAAAATCATGACGGCGGTTGTCTCTGCTTCTTTCAGTGTGGCGAGCAATTCACCCTGATCATCAAAGATCAGAATTCGTAGGTCACTGGCCCTGATTTCCTTACTGAAAGGGATGGAAGAAACGCGAGTGCCTTCTTTCTCGGCGATAAAGCTGTAAGAGTAAGTTCCCGTTTCGGTAGCGTGGGACAGCCCGGCTCGAATCAATGTGTTGAGTTCGGGACTGCGCTCCTCTCCATAATAATCGTGAACAGTGAGCGCTTTCTCGCCGATAGCGATAGCGGTTTCGATTTCAAAGTTTTCAGAAAACTGCTCCAGGCTATCGATAACGTTTCGGCCCACGACAACCATAGCGATTAAATCGTCGCCCGTGCTCATCAATGGAAATGCCAATGTGTCATTGATTGAGACCGGTTGTTCTCCAGATAGATCGCTGATCTGAGTAACGCGCCTCACAGAGCCGTTTTCGAGTGAACTGGCGAATGACCCGAATTTCAGAAAATAGTCGGGCTGTGCCGATTCAGCACAGGGATCTACACCAACAAGATACAGACTGGATTCGCAGTAAAGCTGCAAGCCTCTTTTGTCATAGGCAATGGCGAATGTGATCTGTTCTTCCATGATGGCGTCAGAAAAAACCTGTTCAAACAACCCTTCAGCGGTCTCAGCGTCTTTTTCTAGAATTGCCGTAAAGAGCGGGTTTTCACCATCTGATTCTTCGAATGGGTCTAATTCCGGGTCCCAGAAGTTAGCATTCCTTTCAGAGCCGTCCATGGGGTCGTATGCCAGTAAATTGCTGACAAACTGTGTGTCCATATTGCTAAACCAAGCAGAGGAATGCGCGGTAAGGCTCTCATCTGAGCTGTACTGTCCATGCGCACTATTCGTCTGAAGCGAGGAGTAGAGATTTGCGGCGAAAAGAATGCCAATACCTAACAAGATGATTAGCAGCATTTTGCTTTTTATCGTCATGACAGGTGCTCGCCTACTTTTGAAGCTGGAACTGAACGCGGAACTTGATATCGCTTGTCAAAATTCGATTTCCATCCTCTTCGGGCACGTCAAAGTCCATACCTTTAACAAATTTCAAAGCTGATTTATCAAACATTAGCCTGGGTTGGCTCTCAATTACTCTCAAATCAATGAGTTCACCTTCAGCGGACAAGTCGAAGCCAACAGTCACGAACCCCTCGACGCCCAAACGTTCTGCCCGCCGAGGATATTTCAGACTAGGGGTTTTTTTGATTTCAACGACAACTTCGTTGCCGGCCGGAGATGTGCCCTTGACGCTTGCTGCAAATGAGGGAATGGCACTGAACAAGCATATTGCCAGGAGTAGTCGTGTGTTCAGCGCCAGTAGTTTTGTTTTGTTGTACATGAGTTTATCCAACCTTCGAGTCGTTATTTGAGGCACAGCGTAGTATCGTCGTTGAGTGCTGGCCGAAATCTTTCTAAATGTCTGCCAAAGCAAAATCCCATACCCTTAATATCAGCGAGTTGCGCGCCAAAAAATCTGGTCGATGTATCAGCTATCGCACCGAATGTCGATGGGCGTGACGTTATAGCGGTAGAGAGTATTTTTCAACCTTGCGATTGCTCTGTGACGCAATTAATTACGCAAGGTAAAGTCTGGCGCGCTAAAATGATGCGATGCGCGCCACGCTGGTGCACAAAGAAAAGTGGCGCTTCGCCATATTCAACCTGCATTCATTACTAGGAAGAACAAATACCGCTTGATTTAGCTAATGCCCTCACTTAGCATCACGCCACCATGATCCGTTATCGAATGAAGCCTTATGCGCCCATCGTGCTGTTTGCCGCGATGCTGTTCGCTTTTGGCAATCTCGCCCATTCGTTAGAGCATGATTATGGCCTGGGAGCCAGCCAAACCCATGCCGAGTGCAATCATTGCTCGGGTGAGAATAGTGCTGCTGTCAGTCCCCTAACTTTAATGTCATTCACCTCGCTGAGCGAGGTGCACTATGAGCCGATTTCCTCTGGCTTTATCGCAACGCCCACTAATAGTTTTCAGGTCCGCGCCCCGCCTCTACGCTGAACTTACCCCCCAAAGTTCTTTTACCTGTTTTAGGAGGCGATCATGCCGCGCAGCGCATTATGCGCTCTCGCGGCCGTAGCGGTGATTCCGCTATCGGCTGTTGGGAGCGAAGAAACTTTATTGGAAGAGATTGTTGTCACCGCATCTTTTGTGGGCATCAAGGAATCTTCAGCAACAAGACCTATCCACGTCCTTAATGGCGAAGAGCTGACTGCTCAGGGTACCCAGTCACTAGGTGAGCATGTAGATGCCTTGCTGGGTGTTTCTTCTGCTGATTTTGGTGCTGC
Source organism: Luminiphilus sp. (assembly GCA_016779445.1). GTDB lineage: Bacteria > Pseudomonadota > Gammaproteobacteria > Pseudomonadales > Halieaceae > Luminiphilus. The sequence continues at coordinate 8,192 of JADHNP010000012.1, forward strand.
AGTAGGACAGCCTATTATTCGTGGTATGAGTGGTAATCGGGTCAAAGTGCTTAATAACGGCACAGTGATTCGTGACGTCTCTGCATTGGGCCCTGATCATGCAGTCGATGTCAGCCTGAGTGATGTAAAACAGATTGAGATCGTGCGCGGCCCATCGGCCCTGATGTATTCCAATGGTTCAATTGGCGGCATCGTCAATGTGGTTGATAACAGTATTCCTGCCACTGACCTCGAGGGCTTCAGTGGTTCATTGGGTGCAGAAGCACAGTCTGTTAACGACGGTGAGGCGGTTGATTTATCTTTGCGCGGCAACTTGGGTGGCTTGAATCTTACCTACAGTTATCAGGATGCCGAGTTGGAGGATTACGAAATCCCCACCGGCGCGGTATTGGACGTCCACGATGATCATGATGGCGAGGAGGGGCACGAAGGCGAGCATCACAGTGATGAGCACGAGGAAGAGCATGGGGAAATGGACACTCTTGCCAACTCTGATGTCTCGACAACATCTCATCGTGTGGGCCTGTCTAAAACCGGTGATTGGGGTTACATCGGCCTATCCTACAGCGACCTCAGTAGCACTTACGGGATTCCTTTCCATTCTGAAGCCGCTCATGATAATCATGGACAAGAAGATGGTCACGATGCGGACCATGAAGATGATCACGAAGAAGGTCACGAAGACGCGGATGGGGAGCATCATTCTGAGTCTGGCGATGAGCGTATCTTCTCCAAAACTGATTCAGAAGTTATTGCACTGAGTGGTTCTTTTAAAACTTCCATCCCCTTTTTGAACGCGATCGACTTCGATATAAAGAACACAGATTATGAGCTGTCCGAGCAGCATGCTGAAGATGAGCACGGTGAAGAAGATACACATGAGGGACATGATCATGCTGAGGGCCCGACGGTTTTCAGTAATGAGGCCACGGAGATTTCTCTGGCACTAGATCTGAGCGCTGGTGAGAGAATTCGACGCGTCGTGCTGAACTACGCTGAAGAGGAAATATCGATCATTGGTGAAGAAGCCTTCATGGCGCCGGTTGATTCCACTGAAACCACGCTAGGGTTCTTCAGTTCTGATGACCTGGGCTTCGCTTCATTGGATCTGGGTTTTCGCTTTGATCATGTAGAGCGCGACGGCTTCATCGCTGATATGCACCACGAAGATGAACATGATGAACACCACGAAGATGAGCATGACGAACATCACGAAGGTCAGCATGATGAAGATCATGAGGATGAAATGGTGTACGAGCCTGCCGCATTCAGCGACGAGGTGTTCAGTGCTGCGGCAACGCTCAGGCGAGACCTAAATCAGCACGCTTCCGTCTCTCTGGGTCTCGCGAGTGTCAGCAAAACGCCCTCAGCCGTTGAGCTATTCATGAACGGTGAGCATCTGGCCTCCAGTCGTTATGAGGTGGGTGATGTCACGCTGGATACGGAGCGTTCCGATAATATCGATCTGGCCTTCAATTTTGATTCGCATGGATGGTTTGGTTCCGCCTCCATCTATTACAACCGAGTCGATAACTATATTTATCTGCGCGATGAGCTTGAGGATGAGCATGCGGCGCATATGGAGGAAGATCATGAAGATGAGCATCATGACGAAGACCATGATGACGGGCATTTTGACCACGGTGGATTGATTCTCTCGGAGTACAGCCAGCAGGACGCTGAATTTACGGGATACGAGATCCAAATTGGGACGCGATTTGAGCTGCCGCGAGGACAACTCGAGTTAACACTTGGTCGCGATGAGGTCAATGCGGAGTTCACCCGAGGTGGGGATGTGCCTAGGATCGTGCCAGCGAGAAACCTATTTTCAGCACGCTATACGTTGGATGACTTTTCAGCGAAGCTCCTGGTGAAAGATGTGGAGCGTCAGAACAACGTCAGCCTTGGTGAGTCGAGCACAGAGGGCTTTACTCTGGTCAATGCTGACGCATCATGGTCATACAACATTAATGACTCGACGCGCCTAGTCTTGACCGCCTTTGCTCGTAATCTCACTGATGAGCGCGCGCGCAACCATACATCCTTTGTTAAGGACCAGGTGCCGCTACCGGGGAGAAACCTCGGTGTTCGCATTCGTCTGAACTTCTGAGCTTCACGGCAGGTGCTTCCTTCGGGGGCCACCGGTCCGTTTATGGGGCGCTTAAGCCTGCCGCTTCTACCGTGTTCATATGAGCGGTCATCTCCGACACCAGTAGCGGGATCACTTCGTCTGGCATGTTGTGCGCCATACCTTCAATCAATAAAAAGCGAGAGTCGTGAATCAGTGAGGCGGTATGACGACCGTGTTCCGGGGGTACTAATCCGTCGTCAGCGCCATGCAACACCAGTGTTGGTGCCTCAATACTGGCGACTTCGCTCGAACGATCACCAGTCTTAAAAATCGCCATCAGGTGACGCTGCATGGATTCTGGGTAAAAGCCGCGTTCGCGAATCGAGCGTTCGCGCTCTTCCTGAGCCTCTCCCGTTGCCAGGTTGCGCAGGCTCATTTCCGCCTCCTTCGTGGGTGGCGGCAGATGAGGCGCATTGGTGGTGGACATGATGGATATCAGACTGCGTGTTTTCTCCGGGTATTGTGCGGCGACAATCTGGGCAATCATGCCACCCATTGACGCACCGACAATATGGGCCTCCTCGTACCCAATTTCATCCATAAGTCCGGTGATATCTGCAGCCATGTCATCCAGAGTGTAGGGCGCCTTTACTGAAAATCCGAAACGATATTTAAGTAGTTCCCACCAAAGTAGGGGTTGCCCCCAGCTGTCAAACCGGGTTGATGAACCGGTGTCCCGGTTGTCCAATATGAGTATTTCATATCCGCCACTGGTCAGGCCTGCAATCAGCGCATCTCCCCAGGCCACATTGGAGCCGCCGAGCCCCATTATGACGACCGCTTTGGGTTTATCGACCCCCGGCTCCACAATGCGATAAGCAATAGTCAGCTCGTTAACCTGAGCCTTTTTCAGGGGGTAACTGTCCAGATAAGCGCGGGAGTATTCCGCCTGTGCTAGAGAGGGCAGAGACAGACAAATAATGATCAGGATCAGAGATCGCACAACGGTTCCTTATCTTAGGCGCGCAGAATTATACGTCGTAAATTGTGGAACCGATTCAGTCCGTGAGGGAACTCGGGTAGGACTTTACCGGTGTCTGATCTGAGCTGTACTTTTGACCGAATACCCCTAACATGGTTCGTCATGCCGCGAGCCCTTTCCATTCGCCTTGGCCAATTCGGAAACACCATGACTAGCGCTCAACCGATGCAACATCACCCCTCTGTCAGCGACGATATTTTGCTGGATACAGGTGCTCGAGACCCGATGTTCGAGGAAATATATCCCCGCCTGCCAGACTTTAAGTTGGGGGTTACTCATAGCTGGACCCGGGGTCAGCCTTTCGATTTTTATCGCCGCATGCGCGAAGAAGCGCCGGTAATGTGGTCGCAGATTAGAAAGCCGTCCTCCGGATTTTGGTCTGTAGTGCGTTATGACGACGTGAAGCATGTCGAGCTCAATCCGCAGATTTTTTCTTCGCAACGCGGCAGTATCAATATGAGTGTCTTGCGCAATGATAAAGGCAAGGCTGAACGACTCATGTACGCCGCCTACAACTCGCTTATTAACCTTGATGCCGATCTGCATCGAGATCTTCGCACCCAGCAGGCGGCCTTTTTTTTCCCGGCATATATCGAGACACTCAAAGAAAAGGTAGGGCGAAAAATTGACGACCTGCTCGACGATATGGAGCGTCAGGGGCCAGTCGTGGACTTTGCCAAGCTGTTTTCTATCGAACTACCCATGTTCACTTTATGTGAAATGCTTGGAGTAGATGAAGAGGATCGCGCTGACATCATCAAATGGATGCATTACCTCGAACTGGCGCCCCAGTTCATTACCCACCCATTTCGGATGTTACTGGCGGAGCCTTCTTTCCCTTTTCGATTCGAGAAGATTCTTCATGACATGTTTAGTTATGGCGAGCGGGTCATGGCGGATCGGATCAAAAACCCGCGGGATGACTTACTGACCATAATCGCCAATGCGACCCTTGGCGAAAAACCGCTCTCGCAAAGCTATCTTGATGGTTCCTGGCTGTTAATTATTTTTGCGGGTAATGACACTACTCGGAATTCTCTTTCGGGCACGATCCGTCTGCTGACACAATTCCAGGAACAGCGGCAGTTGGTGCTGGACGATCCTTCTCTGATTGAGCGGATGTCGCATGAAGCCTTGAGAATGGTCTCACCTGTTATGCATATGCGCCGCACAGCCATGGAGGATACTGAGATTGCCGGCCAGCGTATTGCCAAAGATGAAAAGGTCATTATGTGGTACGGCGCAGCGAATAGAGACCCAGCCGTATTCCCTGATCCGGATAACTTCGACATGATGCGTGATAATGTCGAAAAGCATCTGGCATTTGGGCATGGTGTTCATCGATGTTTGGGCAATCGTGTTGCACAGCTACAGCTCAAAATGGCTTATGAGCGCATCCTTGAGCGTTTCCCAAATATCCATTGGACGGGTAAACAAAAGATCGAACCGATCATTTTAGTGCACGCGATTTCCAGCTTACAGGTCAACCTGTATGGCAAGGATGGCAAACGACCGGTGATGGTGGCGACCTCCTGATTAACTTTGAGCGGCAGGTTTTTAAGCAGTAACGGCCAGTGTTGATTGAAGTGTGTTTGCTACCGCCCTAACCAAAAAAAGGAGTTACTGAGTGCTATGGAGTCTGCTACCGACCAAGCTATGACCCGCGAGAGTCTTTACGGTGTGATGGAAGAGTCCACCTATGGTGGCATTGTCAGTTTTATGCGTCGCCGATACTCCAGAGATTTGTCGCAGGCCGATGTTGCTGTGCTGGGAGTGCCATTCGATTGGGCAACAACCAATCGTCCGGGTAGTCGTTTCGGGCCGCGTGCTGTGCGAGAGGCCTCGGCGAGTTTGGCATGGGAGCGACAAGCTGTGGGATGGGGATTCTCCCCATTTGACGAACTGGCGGTTGTCGACTACGGCGATTGCGACTTTGATGCTGGGAATCCTGCAGGGGTGCCTGAAGAAATTTATCAGTGCGCCAAACAGATTCTCGCAACCGATACGGCGCTCCTCGCCATTGGAGGAGACCACTTCATTTCTTATCCGTTGTTGCGGGCGCATGCCGAGAAGTACGGCCAACTATCTTTGATCCACTTTGATGCTCATTCGGATACCTGGGCAGAGGAAAGTCAGAGAATCGACCACGGCACGATGTTTTTCCACGCGGCACGAGAGGAACTTGTTTCACCTTCCCAATCCGTTCAGATAGGTCTGCGCACCCATAACGACAGCGATCACGGTTTTCATATTTTCGACGCTCCCTCAGTCCACGATATGAAAGCAGTTGATCTCGCCAAGCGGATCAAGGACATCGTGGGGGATCAACCGTGTTACCTGACCTTCGATATTGACTGCCTCGACCCCAGTTTTGCCCCGGGCACAGGAACTCCTGTCGTAGGCGGGCTGTCCACCCACCAAGCGATGCAAATACTGCAGCACCTTAAAGGTGTAAACCTAGTGGGCATGGATGTTGTGGAGGTTGCACCCCAGTACGACGTAGGTGACATTACCTCTCTGGCTGCGGCGACAGTGGCATTACAGCAACTCTGCCTCTTCGCCCGGGCGAGAGGGTAAGTGGCGTTATGACGCAGGCAACGGATCGAGAGGTCAAAGAGACTCTAGAGCGAAAAGGTCATTACGCCATTAATTGGGAGGATCTCGATAAGATCGAACTTCCCACAGGCGTGATCTCTTCTATGTACCGAGTGGGTGATCCGACCCGCCTGGAATCGCCCACCGTATTCAAAGTGTTCTATCCCCCGGGTTGCGAGATTGAGGCGCACACCCACAATTGCGATTACACGGAAATTATTCTGGAGGGTTCGCAGCGGGTCGGTGCAACCTGGCATCAGGCTGGAGACATCCGTATCGGACTTGCTAACCGCGGTTATGGTCCTTTGGTTGCAGGCCCGGAAGGGGCGACAGTGTTGTTTATGTTTGCCACTGGCGCATGGCCCGCAATTAAGTTGGGCAACAATGATGGGTCTACTCTAGGCAGCGACATTCTCGAAGCACATTTCGAAAAACGACAGTCTGACCAGGGTGATTGACCCAGAGCGATGACCATATCCATCGCACCTGGACCATAATAGTTAAGGGTTAATTCTGTTTCCAGTTCTCCCCTGCTTTATCAAAGTGTTTGTTGCCGCTTTGGGTCATCTGATGGGAATAGATTATTGCTCCGATGATGATCACCAAAACCACTCCAAAAATGATGCCTGGTTTCACGCTGCAATCCTCGCTTGAATGTCTTGGGGGATTATGGGCTCTTTGATCATAAAGTGAAGGGTCTGTTCAAAGCCTTCTTGTCAATCAGAGCGTTCCGTTGGGCGTTTCCGTAGTAGAGCGCAAGACGATTTTCTTGAGGTGACACCGAGTAGTATGGGAGTAGGCTCCCAATTTGCATGGGCTAACTAGCTTTTTGCCATTAATCGCACTTTTTCGCCGTGACCTCAGTGGGTGTACCCTGCGCTTATGCAGCGCAAGATTATTCATCTAGACGCCGATTGCTTTTATGCCGCGATAGAAATGCGCGATGACCCGGCGTTGCGCGGTATTCCTATTGCGGTGGGAGGCAGCGCAGAGCGCAGGGGGGTGCTGACTACCTGTAACTACGAGGCCCGTGCCTTTGGCCTGCACTCTGCAATGCCAACTGCGCAGGCCATGCGCCTGTGCCCATCGCTGACAGTTGTAGCGCCCCAAATGGGCAAGTATCGTGAAGCATCAAAGGCTATGCGCGCGATTTTTTCTGATTTCACCGAGATCATAGAGCCGCTCTCTTTGGATGAGGCGTATCTCGATGTGAGTGAAATATCCGACGGAGATCTGACCGCTACCCGAATTGCCAAAGCGATACGACAACGCATTCGGGAGGAACTACATATAACGGTTTCGGCAGGTGTTTCGGTCAACAAGTTCATCGCCAAAGTCGCCTCGGACTGGAAAAAACCAGATGGTTTGACGGTCGTGCCTCCTGATCAAGTCGACGCCTTCGTTGCCGCTCTTCCAGTAAAGAAAATCCCTGGCGTGGGGTCGGTGACCGCAGAAAAAATGCACCGCTATGGACTGAGAAACTGTGCTGACATTCGCAATTGGAGTCTGTTTGAGCTCAGACGTCGCTTCGGCAAGTTTGGGTTAGTGCTGCATGAGCGAGCCCGGGGTCGTGATGAACGCCCCGTGCAACCCGCTCGCGTACGGAAGTCGATCAGTGTTGAGCGGACTTTTGATGAGGATATCAGTGGGCCCGCAGAATGGGCGCCCATTATTGAACAGCTTTACACCCACTTGATGGAGCGAATTGAGTCAGCCAAGGCGTGGAATGGGATTACCAAGGCATTCATCAAGTTAAAATTTAATGACTTCACGACGACGACCGTAGAGCGGGTTGGTACCAAAGCCATTGAGACCGATTTTCAGCAGCTTTTATTGGAGGGGTGGGAGCGACGATTGCAGCCGGTCAGGCTCATTGGTCTGGGAGTGCGCTTGTTGGAGGAAGGCGATCAGATATCGGCGCCGCTACCTTTCTCGGATTCGACGCCCTCAGCTGAGGTATGAGCGACATTACCTATTGACATTTTTTATGCCAATATAGGCAGGTCAACGCTTTATGCAGGTCTCCCGAAGCCTAATTCAGAGATAAATCCTTATGTTGAAGCTACATTTCGCACCCAATAGCCGGGCCAGCCGCACGCTGTGGTTACTCGAGGAATTGGGCTTGGAATATGAACTGAACCGCATGGACTTTCATCCTAAAGATCTTAAATCGGATGAGCACCGGGCGCGTCACCCTCTAGGGCGGATTCCCGTGTTGGAAGATGGTGAAACCTCCATTTTTGAATCTGGCGCGATCGCCGAATATATCCTTGAGCGCCATAAAAATGGCGGCCTGAAGCCCGCTTCAGATGACCCGAATTTCCCCGAGTATCTGCAGTGGTTTCACTATTGTGAAGGGATGGTAATGCCGCCGATCAACACCATTGTCGTGCATACGCTTCTGTTACCCCCTGAGCGCCAGGACGAGACGGTAAGGGCTCAGGCGGAACGTTTGCTAGCAAAGGCCTGGGTGCCGGTTGAGGAGGCCATAGCGGGGCGCGATTACCTGATTGGCGCATTTTCCGCTGCCGATACCATGCTAGGACACGCCTGCATCATGTCAAAGCGACTGGGGGTCATCACTGCTGATGTCTATCCCAATCTGAGTGCCTATGCGGATCGTTTAATGGCGCGTCCCGCCTGTGCCAAAGCGTTTTCTGCCTGATTCAGTCCGCGCTACACTCTCTCTGAAATTGGGTTGTCTGAACTGCCGACTATCTAGCGGGTGCGAGGAAGTGTTGAGGTGAATCTTTACGAAGGGGCCGAGCTACAGAAAACGGCTGCCAATTTTGCGCCATTGACGCCGGTCTCTGCGCTTAAGCGCACTGAACGAATCTATCCGGATAGTCCGGCACAGATTCATGGCCGTATCCGCCGCGACTGGGCAGAGGTGGCTGATCGCTGTAAACGCCTTGCGTCGGCCTTATCTGAGCGCGGTGTTCGCAAGGGCGACACAGTTGCGCTCATTGCGCCGAATATCCCCGAAGCACTGGAGTGCGCGTTGGCGATACCGATGCTGGGTGCGGTACTCAACGCCAACAATGTGCGACTTGATGCGGCCACACTGGGTTATATCCTCGCTCATGGTGAGGCCAAGGTACTTCTCGTTGATACTGAATTTTCCGCGTTGGCTCAGGAGGCGGTAACGCTGTCAGGTCGGGATCTGCTGATTGTCGATATAGAAGATCCCGAAGGCCCGGGCGGCGAGCGGATTGGCGCGTTGACTTACGACGCGCTGCTGGCAGAGGGGGTGCCAGAATTTCCCTATGCACCACCCGATGATGAATGGGACGCATTAGCTCTCAATTACACCTCTGGGACGACCGGGCAGCCGAAAGGCGTGGTGTATTCACACAGAGGCGCCTGGACGAATGCGGTGAATAATGTCGTGACCTGGGAGATGCCGCATCACCCTGTGTATCTATGGACATTGCCGCTCTTCCATTGCAATGGCTGGTGCTTCCCCTGGACGATAACGCTGCTCGCTGGGACCCATGTTTTTTTGCGTAGCCCCTCAGCTGCGGGTATCTATCAGGCCTTCGCTAACCAGAGGGTCACGCATCTGTGTGGCGCGCCAATTATCATGTCGATGATTGCTAACGCCGACGAGACGGAGCGATCAGATTTTAGTCAGACCGTCCGGATGATGACGGCGGCGGCTCCGCCCCCGCCACAGACGATTCTGGCGATGGAGCGAATGGGTATTTCAATTACTCATGTTTACGGATTAACAGAGGTCTATGGCCCCGCAGTGGTCTGCGCCAACAAGGCGAGCTGGTCCTCCTTGAGTGCCGAGGAACAAGCTAAGCTAAAGGCGCGTCAAGGCGTGGCATACGAGCTCCAGGAAGATGTTCTGGTGTTGGACCCGACCACCCGATTACCTGTTCCCTGGGATGGTGAAACCCAAGGGGAGGTTGCGTTCCGCGGCAACATTGTTATGAAGGGTTATTTCAAACAGCTTGCGGCGACCGAGGAGGCTTTTGCGGACGGTTGGTTCTGGTCGGGTGATCTCGCGGTGCAGCATCCGGATGGTTATATTGAAATTAGGGATCGCTCCAAGGACATTATTATTTCTGGTGGCGAGAACATCTCGTCAATCGAAGTTGAGAATGCCATCTACAGCCACCCGGACGTGCTGTGTGCTGCAGTCGTTGCTCTGCCCGACGAAAAATGGGGAGAGGTGCCGTGCGCGTTCGTTGAGCTAACTGAAGGCAGCGATGTTACGGAGACAGAGCTGATCGCGCACGCCCGTAATCATCTTGCCGGGTTTAAGCGACCTAAGCGGGTGATCATAGCGCCACTGCCAAAAACCTCGACCGGGAAAATTCGTAAAAACGAACTTCGTGAACGGGTGCGCTCACTAGATTGATGGCACTGCGCAGCAGCGCAAGTTGATCATCACAAGTGACGACAACGTAATCCAACCGTTTGGACCGCGACAGCTTTGCGGATCAACGATTACCCAGCGCCCGAGGTAATACGCTTTTTGGGGTCGTAAAATGGCTTGGGCACTATGGTCGCCGAGCGTCGTTCGCCGGACATCTCGACAATAAATTTGGTGCCGACTTCAGCACTGTCAGTCGAGATCATGGCGAGCGCAATATTCTGCTTTAGCCGAGGTGAGTAGACCGCTGAGGTCACTTTTCCCACGGCTGTGTTATCTGCCGTTACTAGCCAAAATTCGGTGTTAGGTCCGGGCAGAGGTTCCCCCTCAATGACAAGGCCGACCTGAGACCGAGCGACACCTGACTGTTTGATGTCACGGAGCGCCGCTTTGCCAATAAAGTCAGCGGGCATCTCAAGGTCTACTAATCGGTCTAAGCCAAGCTCAAACGGATTGGTTTCGTCGTCCATATCTGCATGATACGAGAGCATTCCGCCCTCTATCCGCCTTATTGAGGAGGTGTGCCCCGGCTTGAGCCCCAGCGGTTCTCCAACGGCCATGAGCTTTTCCCACAGGGCATCCCCCTGACCGCCATCCAGAAGATATATTTCGTAACCTAACTCGCTCGACCATCCCGTTCGGGAGATAACCAAGGGAATCCCGTCGAGCTCAAAGTGATCAAACCAGTAATATTTCAGATCACGAATACGCGCGCCAAAGAGCGCCTCCATAATGTCGCCGCTCTTTGGTCCCTGAAGTTGCAAGGGCGACACGTCGGGTTCACTAATTTTGATTTGAAGACCTGAATGAGTAGCCACTCCCAGCGCCCACAACAGGACATCACTGTCGGCGAGAGAGAGCCAAAAACGATCTTCCGCCAAACGCAGCAAAACCGGATCGTTGATGATCCCGCCATCAGCGTTGGTGATCAGCACATACTTGCATTGACCCACAGCACACTCGGAGAGGTTCCGCGGCGTCAGTAATTGGGTGAATTGGGCCGCATCCGGGCCAGTGATTTCAACCTGCCGTTCAACCGCGACGTCGCATAGGATCGCGTCGTTCACGAGGTTCCAAAAATTTTGCTCCGGATTGCCAAATGAACGCGGAATATACATGTGGTTATAGACCGAGAAATCGGTCGCTCCCCAACGCACCGTTGCATCGAAGTAAGGGGATTTGCGGATTTGTGTGCCGAAGCCGAAGGTTTTTACGGGTGAGCGGGACATAGCTTATCTCTACAGTAACTGGTCGGAACCGACAGCTCGTCAGCGCCGCGGAACTTGGACATGCTCAGAATCCGGCGTTATACACGCTTTTTTAAGCACTGAATACTAAAATAGAGGGCCGATTTCTTGAGATTTCAGCGGCGTTTACATTGCCGAAAAACAATCCATTCTCATGTTGGTGCCGTATCGGGTTCGCATTCTGCAAAGTACCCAAAAGTACCTAAGTCGGTAGCCTCATGACAAATATCCGCCAAGAGTGGTTCTCCAACATACGCAGCGACCTTTTGGCCGGGCTGGTGGTGGCGCTGGCGCTGATCCCTGAAGCGATTGCCTTCTCTATTATTGCCGGCGTGGATCCGCGTGTGGGTCTCTATGCCTCGTTTTGCATTGCTGTGGTTATCGCCTTTGCCGGGGGCAGGCCGGGAATGATTTCTGCAGCGACTGGCGCGATGGCGCTATTGATGGTTACGTTGGTGCGGGAGCATGGCCTGCAATATTTGTTTGCGGCAACGGTGCTCACCGGAGTACTGCAGATCATTGCTGGTTGGATCCGATTGGGTGAGCTCATGCGCTTCGTGTCGCGCTCTGTGGTCACGGGTTTTGTAAACGCGTTGGCCATTCTCATTTTTATGGCCCAATTACCCGAACTGATCGATGTACCCTATGCGGTGTATGTTATGGCCGGCGCGGGTCTGGCGATTATTTATGGTTTACCGTACGTCACGAGGATGGTGCCGTCACCACTGGTCGCGATTGTATTGCTGACTGCTGTTTCGATCTATTTTGGTATTGATGTTCGCACCGTGGGTGATATGGGAGATTTGCCCTCAACACTGCCTGTCTTCTTGGTTCCTGACATTCCTCTCAACTTGGAGACGCTGCAAATAGTCCTTCCCTACGCCGCAACATTGATGGTGGTGGGATTGCTGGAATCCCTTATGACCGCCACGATTGTCGATGATCTGACTGATACGTCTAGCAACAAGAGCCGAGAGTGTGTGGGGCAGGGCGTCGCCAATATCGCAAGTGGTTTTCTGGGAGGCATGGCAGGTTGCGCCATGATTGGTCAGTCGGTGATTAATGTGAAATCGGGAGGGCGGGGCCGCCTGTCAACGCTCAGTGCAGGGATCTTCTTGCTTCTGCTGTTGTTATTTTTCAGTGACTGGGTCCGTCAGATACCGATGGCGGCACTGGTGGCGGTTATGGTCATGGTGTCCATTGGCACCTTCAACTGGGACTCTATCCGCAACCTTCGTACTCATCCGCGGAGCTCCAGTGTCGTCATGGTGGCGACGGTAATCGTCACGGTGGCGACCCATGATCTGGCGCAGGGTGTGCTGTCGGGGGTGTTGTTATCTGGCTTCTTTTTTGCACATAAAGTGGGCCGCATTCTCATTGTGAAATCACAGTCTGGTGATGAAGGTCGTCTCAGAACGTACACGGTGCTGGGCCAGGTATTTTTTGCCAGTGCTGATCGCTTTAATCAGTCGTTTGACTACAAAGAGGTGATAGAAAAAGTGCGAATTGATGTCAGTCGGGCCCATTTTTGGGATATCACCGCTGTTAGCGCACTCGATAAGGTGGTCCTCAAGTTTCGTCGTGAGGGCGCCGATGTCGAGGTGATTGGATTAAATGAAGCCAGCGCCACGATGGTTGATCGCTTTGCGCTACACGACAAAGCTGAAACTGACGATCTGTTGCTACCGCACTGACCTAAATCTATGAATCAGCCAAAGAAAATTCTTGCCTGTGTTGATCAATCTCCCTATGCCGATTATGTCGCTGATTACAGTGCTTGGGCCGCACGCAGATTTTCGCTGCCCCTGGAGCTGCTACATATCATTGACCGCCATCCCGAAATCGCGACCAGCGACGATCATAGTGGTGCGATCGGCTTTGATGCGCAGGAAAACCTGCTGAACCGACTAACTGAGGAGGAGGGGCAACGATCTCGTGAGATCCGCGAGCGCGGTCGTGTTTTTCTCAACGGCTTAAAACAACGGTGTGAGCGGGCCGGAACGGACGATGTGGATATTCGGCAGCGTTACGGACAACTTTTAGACACACTGGATGAGCAACAGCGGGATGTTGCGCTATACGTATTGGGTCGACGCGGCCGCTCAGCAGCGCACACCCAACGTGATTTGGGTCGACACGTTGAGCGCATCAGTCGCAAGATTCAGCGACCTATCCTCACGGTTGCCAGCGAATTTTCTGAGCCAAAAAGCCTACTGGTAGCCTATGACGGGAAGCGTATGACCCGGGGTTGTATTACCTTGATTGCGGGTAACGCCGCCCTTGCGGACTTGCCCGTGCACGTAGTGATGTCAGGTAAGCAAACTAATGAATCAGAGAAACAGCTTCATTGGGCCACAGAAACTTTGGTGCTTGGGGGTTTTTCGGTGGAGACCGCTTATTTGCCCGGTGACCCTGAGCAACAAATTATGCGGGTGCTCAATGACCGTGAAATCGACATTCTGGTCATGGGTGCCTACAGCCAATCTCCGCTAAGAAGCCTGTTCTTTGGCAGTAAAACGAACGATCTTCTCAGGGCGTCGCGGGTGCCCACCGTTACGGTACATCTATAAAAGTACTGAGCCTAACCCGCGGCTTTAAGCAATTTAAAAAAAGCCAGCTGACTGCTGAACCAGTTGCTGTGCTTTGGAAGCGCATCTTGGATATCCGTTTTGCGGGTCCCATAGAACACGTGCATGGCGCTTTCGGGTAGCGCATTTGGGTCGGTGAAGTTTTGCGCAGTAATGAAGGCGTAACCTTTGCCATCCTTACCCATTTTCGCCATCACCGGTTTGTGGCAGTGATCACAGATGCCACGATCAATCGCTACAAAGCGCTTGTACTTACCATAACTCACCGCCTGATCAGGCATTGTGACGTCGTTCAGCTTGAACAACACAACATCGGCAAATGGCGCGTCGTACTTTTTCTGACAAATAGTGCAGTGACAAAAAAAACGAACAATAGGCTCGCCACTGACCGAGAATTGATTAACGCCGCAAGGACATTGGCAGGCTTGTTCCATGAGTCAGTTGGTACTCTTGTAGCGAGAGATGAGTTTTGAGTATGCCACCACTGCACAGCAAGAGGTGACTGACGGCGCGGTTTTTGATCTCGGCAAGCTCATCTGGGTCTGCAAGCCAAGAAAATGTCGAAGGAGTATCCTCTCTCTATTGAAAATCAGTTTCGGTATATCCGGGGCAGGAGTTTCCCATGAGACCTCGAAAATTATTTTTGTTGCTCGCGCTTCTGGCGCTCTTGACGGCTTGCCGGGATGCCGCAGTCAGTCCGCGCGATGCCAGCTCTGAGACTCATCCGGCTGTCGACCTTGTGATCCACAACGCGCGCATTTATACGGTGAATCAGCATCAGCCGTGGTCACAAGCGGTGGCAATTAAAAATGGTAAGTTTGTTCGGCTTGGCAAAGATTCGGAACTCGCGGCACTCCCGGCGCGCCGACGACTAGATTTACAACAGCGATTGCTTCTGCCAGCAATGGTCGATGGCCACTCTCATCCAGGTTATGTCAGCGTTGAGGATTTTGGCGAGGTAAACGGAGAAACACCCGAAGCGCTATTGTCATCGGTAAAAAAATACGCCGATCAACACCCTGAACAAAAATGGCTGCGTTTGTGTTGCTGGCCTACGACGATGTTTGTGAACGGAGATCAGGGACCCAAAAAGGAAGTGCTCGATGCGATCCTGCCAGATCGTTTGGTGTGGTTCGAAAGCGAGACCGCGCACGATTTCTGGTTGAATTCTGCTGCCTTGGCGGAGCTTGGTGTGTCGCGTAAGACACCCGACCCAAAACCCGGGTTGGCAATGTATGCGCGAGATAAAAATGGTGATCCAACCGGCTGGGTAAAAGAGGGAGCGGGAGTGCAACATTTTTCCACTCAGTTTGCCTTGTCTACGCCCGATCATATTAAACGGCACAAAGATCGAGTTGCTGACATCCTGCAGCATATGAGCAAACACGGTTTAACGGCCATTTTTGACGCGGGTAATAAAGGCTACGGTGATCATGTTTACGACGTGATCGCCACCTTGGAGAGAGAAGGTAGACTTCCTCTCCGGTACTTTGGGACTTACCAAATCTTTACCCCCGAGCGCGCTAAGATCGCGGTAGATGAAGTAAAGCGCTACCAACGAGAATATGGCGGTGAGCTGTTGCGCTTTAATTCGGTGAAGCTTTTTATGGACGGAATCAGCGCGAACCAGTCGGCGTCCTATACGCGCCCGTATCTGGGGAGCAATATTGCCAGCGAGCCATTACTTACCACAGAAGAGTTGACCGCTCTTTTGTTGCGATTACACGAAGAGCGTTTGGATCTCATGGTGCATAGCATCGGTGATCGAGCAACACGGACGGTATTGGATGCGGTTCAGGCCGCCCGCTCAGTGGTTCAAGATGACTTTTATCCGCGAGTAACAGTGGCTCATCTCGCGCTTGTTGATCCTGTCGATATCCCGCGGATCAGCGCACTGGGAGTGGTGGCAAATTTTTCGCCTTGGTGGTTTGGAGTGGAGTCGAGCTCAGTTGTCTCAGACCTTCTGGGCAAAGAAAGATATAACGCGATGTATCCTGCGAGATCCGTGTTCGAGAGTGGCGCAACCGTTACCTTTTCCAGTGATGAGTGGTGGGGTGGAGACATGTTGCCCACTTATCTGAGTCCGTATCTGGGGATGCAGACCGGCCACACTCGTCAATACCCGAAGGAGTGGTGGCAGACAGCAGATGATGGTGTTCGGTTGCCTGCCTCGGAACGCCTCACTTTGGAGCAACTGGTGACAGGTTATACACGACACGGTGCTTATCAGCTTCGATTGGAGGATCAACTCGGTTCAGTTGAAGTGGGTAAGGCGGCCGATTTTATTGTGCTAGATCAGGATCTCTTCACTATGAAACCCGATGAGATCTGGCGGTTGCAACCTTCACTGGTAGTTATGGAGGGTAAAGTGATGCAGGGAGCCTATCCGGAGTGAGCGGTATCAGCCTTGGCATCTGCTTAGGATCCGCTCGACAGCAAACGCCTATCGTCCGACGACGTTAAGGTGTCTTGGGTAAGCGTTGATACCGAAGTTTGATTATTCACGGACTATCCGACAATTCTCTGATCGCCCGATGCGCCTGATCGATGGCGACATGCGTATAGGCGGAAGCGCCGGCATCGGCATTGGCGATTGCAATCGAACCAAAGGGTTGTCGAGCAATTTGATGTGGCGCTTTCCCGGGCTCCCACTCAGGATCCCATAGTTGCATATATTCATAGGCATATCCGTGAGGCCAGCGATTGACGGTAATGGCGAGAATGTCCTCTGCCACATCAAAACCAGCGGGCCCCAGTAATTCATCAAGCACCGTTCGAACTTCACGTTCAAAATCACTAAATGTTAGATCCAGCAACTGTTGCCGCGAGGCTCTCAACTGACTGCGAATATCGATAGCGTCTTTTGGTGGTGAGATTGAGCCCCAGAAAACGAGTGAAACGGCCTCACTTGGATTTTCTGAGCGCTCATAACCCCCTGTCGAAATGCCCTTGAATAGAAAAAGTCTGGCGTGAAGTCGACCGGGACAGGAAATAGCGTCAACGCCCAGTTTGTTCAAAGCCTCACTGTTTCGTATCAGCACGTTGGTCAGAATCATGGGCACTTTAACCTGATACTTGAGGGCCTCCTTTTGGGCGGTGCCCATTGTTGGGCACAAATAAGGAATGATGCTGTGATAACAGGCCAACACAGCGTGCTGCGATGAAATTCGTCTCAGCTTACCTGTGGAGGACGCGTAGGTTACTGCTACGCCTTTATCCGTATTCTCCAGCCCGATCACAGTGGAATTGAGACGGAGTCGCACTGAGGCGGCTTCTTCATCTAATTGTGAGTAGTCAAAGCGAGCCAACGCCACGTTATCTGCGGTCGCTTCGGGCGCGACATGAGGCATCAGCTTAGCGACTATTAAGCGGACTAAACTTGCGTTGCCATCTGGCCACATTGCAACTGGGTAGCCAGCGCTGTCCTGGCTCCACTCCTCGCCAAATAGGTGCGCGCCAGGATAACCTTCCCAGAGGGCCTCTCCTGCTGATATCGCGCGCATTTCCAGCCCCCAGGACCCATGCTCCTCTTTGTCGAAAAGTTGCACGGCATCCTCGGTTAAGCCACCGTACTTGCGCAGAAAATCAGGGTAACTGGTATTTGCCAAAATACGCCCGGCTTTGTCTTCTGACCAACCTTCGAGGGTAGGGCCGCTGCGGTAAAACTGTTTCAGTGAGAGACGGCCCGCTTCGGAGATGGGAACGCTATCGATGTCTTCGTCGCTAAGTTGCGCAGACAGGTTAAAGTTTGTGACCAGTCGACTGGTACCATAAGTATCCTGATCGAACCACATCGCCGGGCTATTAGGCGCATCCCGCCCATAGGCGAAGGTCATGTTGTCTCGCATGGCCTCGTAGTCAACGTCATGGTCAGCCATAAATGTTTTGACGACCTCGCTAAAGCGCCACCATTCCAGGTTGTGGGTACCACCAAGTGACAGCACCATGTCGCCGCTCTGGTGAAACTCGTTACGTTTGGCATGACCACCAAAATCATCATGATTTTCGAGTAGTAATATGCGTACCGTCGGTCCGAAACGTTGCTGATAGTAGTGGGCTGCGGCGAGTCCGGAGATTCCTGCTCCAACAACAATCAGATCGTAATGCTCTGTTATTGGCTCGTCGGTGGTCAAGACAGCTCCGTCTCGTGCTAATGCGTGGGCGATTTCATAAGCACCAGAATGTGATCCGCGCATACCGGTTTTTATTGGTGGGTAAGCGATTGCAGAGGTATCGGCGCCACCTTCGTTAGAAGTCATGTGAGGCATAGCACGGCCCTGGGCAGCCAGCGCGCCAGATTGAAACGCTGCACCGGCAACCACCGCGGCTCCTTGCACAAAGTCCCGTCGGCTTATCGGTCGTTCCATGCCTAATTTTTTATCCGATTTTTTTTTCATTGCGGTGGCGCCCTTTTTTCTGGATGCAGTTTTTGATGTGTCATTGGCGAGATTTCAGGCTGCTGGGTAATTCACCAGCAGGCATCGCTTAATTGTCCCCTCTGCTGCTCAGGTAGGAGAACGTAACAAAGCTCAAAGCCATGCCAAGTCCCAATATCATTACAGAAAACATCCCGCGTAGCGGTTGGTCAGGCGACCATGTTTGGCTCTGATCCAGCCAAAAATGAAGGTAAAGCGAGAACATCCAGGGTGCCAGTACCGAACACCAGAATATCAGTTGACCTAAAACGCGAATCATCTACTGCCCCCCCTAGTACCACCAGTTTGGCATTGATTAAGCCATCATCATTATGGGCCTATAGAGCCAGAGTCTAACCTGAGCCAGAATTGACACAATGGCCTTCATAGACGAGCCTGTCGTTACGGAAAAAGGAGATGGGTGTGCACGCAAGATGGGTCAATGGGTGGCATTTATTCGCTGTGACATCAGCGACGATCACCGCCTTTATGCTCGCACGGTTACTGTCGACGAACTTTTCTTCACCTCAAGACCTCTCGGCGATGATCCAATACTCCGTGCGCTGGGCGGTACCTTTCATCTTTCTGGTTATCGCGATTTCTGCCCTCTATCGATTGTTTCCTAGTGACGTTACCCGATGGTTAATGCGTAATCGCCGTTATATTGGATTGTCCTTTGCTGTAGCGATGGCCTGGCAAGGGGCATTTATTTTTATCGTTTCTTATTTCCATTCTGCACACTACTACGCGGAAATTTACTATCTCCGTGATGAGTTAGAAGGCAGCAGTGGCTATCTACTATTAGCTGTTATGACTTTGACCTCGTTTGGCGTTTTCCGGCGGCACATATCGCCGGGGCAATGGCGGTTTCTTCACCTGAGCGGTGTGACTTTTTTGTGGGCCTATCCTTTCAGCGTTTATTGGTGGAACGTGTTCTATTATCAAACGCAGCATTGGTTCGATGTTGTTTTTTACGCCCTCGGATTCGCGGCATTTTCGCTGAGAATACTTGCCTGGGGGCGGAAGCGAATCGAAGACGATGTCGCTTGGTTTCAGCGCGGTATTGGTGGCTGTGTAATGCTCTTCTCTTTATGGCTCGCGGCCACCGGTCATCTTTGGCAACCTGCATTATCAGCAGCGTTACTGTCTCGTGCCTGGTCTGCCGAGCTGGAATTATGGTTGCCATTCTGGCCCTTTGAACCCTTTTTACCCCTATTCACATTGGCTCTTGGAGTATGGTTGTTTTCTGGAGCGAGGGTGGTTCATGGACTGCCGCGGCGCGCTGCTGTGTGACGGTTTATGGAGTGGTTTGAATTCGTCCCTCCAACGCGCTTTCACAATCCATCTATAAAGTCGGGACCATCGCTGGCACCCTATAGGGAAAGTGGTCAGGGCATGTGCCATACAGTAGTGTTAACTATCAACTTCTGATTGACTGAGAACCTTGCCGATAGCTGAGTAAGTGGGCAGCTTTGGTGAGCGGAAGCGGACGAGCGAGTGGCGATGACGGCACGGGATACGATCATTATCGGCGGCGGGCATAATGGGTTGGTTTGCGCCACTGTGTTAGCCAAGTCAGGTCAAAAGGTGACGCTGGTAGAAGCCAATCAGGCGCTCGGTGGCATGGCTGCGGAATGTGAATTTCATCCGGGCTTTAAGACTTCGCTAGCTCAAACTCTTTACGCAATGCCGCAGTCGCTGATCAGCGAACTCGATCTCTGCGCCCATGGACTTGAAATCAGCACCGAGAGCTTGCCGCTCGTGGCGCTGTCGCCATCGGGAGCGCACCAGACTGTTGCTGCTCGATCCCTCAATGGCAATAAGGAAAGCGATATAAAGGCGTACCCACAATACGCTGCGATGTTGTCCAAATTTGCAGGTGCCCTAGCGCCTTTTTGGGAGCGAACGATGCCGAGGGTGGGCGCGACGGGTCTATCAGACCTGATGACCTTCGGTAAGCTGGGTCTCAAACTGCGCATGCTCGGAAAGCAAGACATGTTGGAGTTTCTTCGGGTGGCAACGCTACCAATGCGCGATCTCCTGGATGAGTACTTTGAGGATGATGTTCTCAAAGCGGCGTTGTGCTGGGATGCGCTTGCCGGCTCCCAGTTGGCGCCGCGATCACCCAATCAGGCAGTTCTCACTTTGCTTAATCGCAGGTCGGGAAAAGATGGTGGGCAGCATGCCATACCCAAAGACGGCATGGTGGGACTGATTCGCGCGCTGGAGCGTGCCGCCATTCAGGCCGGGGTAACAATCAGGACCGATTGTCCGGTTAGATCAGTGCAAGTGGCTGGCGATGAAAATGGCCAACGGTGCACTGGTGTTGAACTTGCCAATGGCGAAATTTTATATAGCGAGCGGGTGGTGTCGAGCGCAGATCCACAAACGACATTTTTGAAGCTGGTCGGTGCAGCGCACCTCGAGGTTGAGTTCACGAATCGTATTCGTCGTCTTAGAACCAAGGGGTATGTTGCGCGAGTGCACCTGGCGTTGTCCGCGCTGCCTCGCTTTGAGGGATTAGACTCGCCCTCGGGCAGACTGATTATTGCCCCGACGATGGACACTATTGAATTTGCTTGGGATGCCGCGAAGTACGGTGAATTACCCGACGAGCCTGTGATGGAAGTGTTAATCCCGTCACTGCATGCCCCCAGTATTGCACCTCAAGGTCAGCATGTGCTCACCGCCAATGTAATGTACGTTCCCCACGACCTCAAAAGCGGTTGGACTCCCGAGAAACGCGATGCGTTTCTTGCCATTATCATGGATAAACTGGAGGCCTACGCGCCGGGTATTCGAGACCTTGTGCTGGCTTCAGAGCTTCTGACCCCGGCTGATCTTGCTGCGCAGTACCATGTTACTGATGGCCATTGGCATCACTGCGAGCCTGCGATTGATCAGCTCCTGATGATGCGCCCCACTTATGAGGCTGCGCAATATGCCACGCCTATTACGGGTCTGTATCTGTGCGGTGCCGGCTGTCACCCAGCGGGCGATGTGAGCGGCAACCCTGGTCGTAATGCGGCCAAGGAGATCCTGTCTTGAAGCGATATGACGCTATTGTTATTGGCGCGGGTCACAATGGATTGACTGCTGGCGCCTATCTCGCCAAGGCTGGATTGGATGTCGTCATCCTTGAAAAGAATGATTATATTGGTGGCGCGGCCGTCACCCGGGAGATGCATCAAGGCTGGTTTTACTCTAGCTGCTCCTACGTTTGCTCAATGATGCGGCAATCTATCCACCGTGACCTGGATCTTATGCGACACGGATTGCTGCTGGTGCCGTATCTCGGCACAGTGAATTTCAGTGATCAAGGCGATCGGGTGCTGATTGATTATCCGGACGATGAGGCCGCATATCTGGAGTTGCGGCGCCACTCACCCCATGATGCCGACGCCATGTCACGGTTTCAGGCGGATCTCGGCCGCTATGCGCAGCTGATTCGCAAGACCTTACTCAGAACGCCGCCCGATCCAAGCTCCTTCAAGCCGCGAGATATTCAGGAACTGCTGTGGTTGGCCAAACAGTTTTGGAATTTGGGCGAGCGCGAGCTCTATGAGTACATTCGTTTCTTTACGATGAGTGCAGCGGATTTTCTGCACGATTATTTTGAGAATGACCTGATCAAAGCCGCCATGGCGAGTCCTGGCATTATCGGTACCGCATTGGGCGTGTACTCACCCGGATCCGCCTACATTTTGCTTCATCATGTGATGGGAGATGTGGACGGTAATGTTGGGGCCTGGGGTCTTGCTCGAGGTGGTATGGGTGCCATCTCTCATGCATTAGCCGGGGCACTGAGAGAGCATGGTGGCGACATTAGAACCGAGGCGCCGGTCCATCAGATTTTGGTCAAGGATGGCGCTACGGTTGGCGTTGCTTTGGAAAACGGCGATGAGCTTTTCGCGAATATTGTGGTGTCGAACCTTGATGCGAAACGCACTTTTACTCAGGTGATGGACCGCGCGGACTTGCCAGAGGGCATCTACGAGCGGGCCAACAATTTCAAAATTCGCGGCTCGTCGGGCAAGGTCAATATCGCTTTATCTGGGATGCCTAAGTTCAACCATGTGCCTGACAACCGCTACGTAAATCGCGGTGGGCAAGGCTTTACTGGCTCTATGGAGACGATGGAGCGGGCTTATGACTGCTGGAAACGTGGTCGCTGGTCGGATGACCCTTTTATCGAGGCGGTGATTCCATCTGCATGGGATCCCACCGTGGCACCTCCGGGATGCCATTGGATGTCGACTTTCATTCAGTACTGCCCGCCCACCCTTGCTGAGGGAGAATGGACATCTGAGAAACGGGATGCTTTTGGTGCGACAGTGATTAATAAAATTGAGCGCTATGCTCCGGGTTTCAAAGAGTTGGTGGTGCATGCAGAAGTCCGGACTCCGCACGACATCGAGAATGAGATCGGGCTGACAGAGGGCAATATTTTTCAGGGAGAACTCACCATCGATCAGCTGCTGTTCAATCGGCCTTTTCCGGGATATGGGCAATATCGTATGCCATTGAAAAATATGTACATGTGCGGTTCTTCCACTCATCCAGGTGGTGGTGTGTCCTCAGCGTGTGGCGCCAATGCAGCGCGAGAGATTTTGCGAGACCTGCGCAAGACTAATACCGTTCCAGAGGACGACTTCTACGATGAGTAAGACGGACATCCTGAGAAACGATCCGACGGATCCCTATGCTGGGGAACGCCTCAAGCTCTCTTACTTTCACGAGCGAGAGTCAGCGTTGAATCTCCGTGACGCATGGTCATCCTGGAACGGCTTTAAATTTGCTGACTATTATTACGACGTGCACTACGAGTATTTCTGTATACGCAACACCTGTGGAACCTACGATATTTGCCCGATGCAGAAGTATTTGGTGGAGGGAGAAGACGCGCTGGTAATGCTAAATCGAATGGTCACCCGCGATTTACGCAAGCTCAGAGATAATCGTGTGACTTATGTGGCTTGGTGTACTGATTCAGGACGTCTCATAGACGATGGGACGATTTTCCGTCTGGGCGAGGAGCGCTATCTCTTAACCTGCGGCAGTCCTTGTCTCGCTTGGCTGCGAAAAAGCGCGTTCGGATTTGATCGAGTTCAGATCACCGATGCTACAGAGGACTGGGCCGCGCTGTCGCTGCAAGGCCCTACCAGTTTTGCGGTGTTGCAGCGCATGGGGTTTGGGAATGTGGCAGCGCTTAAGCCCTTTGATATTGGCCATTATCCGTTTAGGGACACTACTTTGATGATATCCCGCACAGGTTTTACGGGTGACCTTGGATATGAGTTGTGGGTTGATCCGGAGCACGCCCTACCCATGTGGGATGCGCTGTATAGCGCAGGGGCAGATTTTGGTATTCAACCCTACGGGGAATCCGCCACCAACATGGCACGCCTTGAAGCTGGCTTCATCATGCCCTACATGGAATTTAATGAGGCCCTTAAGACGGTTAATTTCGAGTACGATCAAACGCCGTTTGAGCTAGATCTTGGATGGCTGGTGGATTTTAAGAAGCCCCATTTCAACGGGCGTTCGGCCTTGCTAGCACACAAGCAGCATGGCCCAAAAGTTATTCTGACCAAGCTGAATATTGAGGGTAACAAGCCTGCGGAGGAATCAATTCTGTACGGTGACAAAAAATGTTCTCAAGAAATTGGCTACGTCACATCGGCAATGTGGTCTCCGGCGGTCAAGGCAAATATCGCGCTGGCCATGGTAAATAGTGAAGCTTTGTCTGGAGACATCTGGGCGGAAATCTATTACCAGAGGGAGTTACGACATCATCACAAGGTCGCACGATGTACTGTTCAGGATAAGCCATTTTGGTCTCCAGACCGCGCGCGCGCCACGCCGCCGGAGTTGGTATAGGGACCGGTCTGTTATTGGGCATCGTCTATGAATTGAGCGCACGGTGGCTGTCGGCTTCCGCTTCTTTTAGCTCCTTTTGCCAGTCTGAGAGATTCATTCCGATGGCCATGAAGCCAAGAATCCACAGTGCTTCATCCCAGGCAAATATCCAGTGATCGCGATATGCCCAGTAGCCTGCGATGATCCACAGCGCTCCGTAGAAAATGAGCTTGATATGGGTGGCAAAGGATAAAAGTGAGCTGTTGCTGACACCACGATCCTGCAATTTGATGCGCAGCTCTATGAACAGCATGATAAACAGCCAGAGCACCACCTCGATGGCGTCCGCCCATGCCAGCTCCAGCTCGACCTTCATACCAGCGGCGTCACTGATCGCTTGCCCCTGTGAGAAGACATAAAACTCGCTGCTGGAGGATAGCCAGCCACAGTTGACGGGATCCAGCTCCCAATATTCGAGATTCCGGGTAAACGACAGTCCTTGATCTAAGAAAGAACAGAGCTCAGTGCCAGTGTGGTGGATGGCGCTTTCCAAGTCTAAAAGGTATTCAGAGAAGGCGAACACGGCATGACCTATTGCGAAATAACAGACCACTCTGATCACATTCATGACCAATAGCCTTCCTCGCGTGAAGTCGTCATCCGACAGCACATAAGTTTCGAGCTCTAGAAGCAAGAGCAGGACAAACCAGCCGAGCTCATCCAGTGTGGTGGCGAAGTTGGCGGTCCAGTCGTGCCATTGCCAACCAGCGTGAAAGGTGTGCCGGGCTTGCTCAATATCGTTGCCCACGTAGTGAGCAAAATTTAAAAGTAATAGGGGATATACAACTAGCTTTATCCGCTGCTTGAGGTCCAGCCTTTGCCACCAAGAAATTGCTCTATCCATATTCGGTTGATATTTTCGGATACTTGTTGCTTGCAATCGAGTCTGACATTGTTTGTCTCGTCGGGCGATATTTGTTGCGTCGTGCTAACAATACTGTGCTCCAAACTCCGTGGTGTCTGGCCCGATAGGGAAGCATTCTGAGTTAGAGTCTATCGGTGAGCGCATTGCGCTTGCTGAAACCGAGCGATCCAAAACTGCCGGATAACCACTCCCGCAATAGAAGAATTGCGTCGGGTCTGTCACTGCCTAGCAGCATATGGTTGCTTAGCGACTATCAATCACTCACTATCAGTCTGTCCGTTTTTGCAGGGTGGCGACTGTATCGATGAGAAAAACTGAAGCCGTGTCGTTTGTTGCCAGTTATTTGGACGCTTGGAATGAGCGTAACGCTGGATCCGTCACAGATCACCTTTGCTCTGACGGACACTACATCGACGAGGTCTCGCATGAGGATATGACTCGCGAGACGCTTTTCGAGGCCTTGCTGGACTATTTCCACAGTGAACATTACTTTTACGAAGTCACGGGCGACATCCTTTGCAGTGGAACGACTATCGCTTTTCAGTACTGTGCCAAGCCATTGGAGCCTGGTAAGCAGTCAAGTCCGTGGCATGGTGCGGAGTTCATCACCTTAAGCGGTAAATCGGCGCTCGAAATTCGCGATTATTATCAGTTGCCTAAAGAAAGGGCGCTCAACGGCAACGGCAAAGGTCGATATGTGAAGTCCGGGCTAAGTCAGGGGGGCATGGCAGAACTGCTCGACAATCTTGAGCAAGTGATGGAGCGAGAACAGCTGCACCTTGACCCTGATTTATCGTTACCGAAGCTTGCCGAACATCTTAACGCTACAGTCAATTATGTATCTCAGGCTATTAATGCAGGGCTCCAATCAACGTTTTTCGATTACGTCAATCGTAAGCGTGTAGATGAGGCCTTAGGGTTGATTCAGTCAGATGCGGAACCCCACAGGGCAATGCTCGATATCGCTCTGGCAGTGGGCTTCAATTCCACCTCTACTTTTTACAGCGCTTTTCGCAAGGTGACAGGTGTGACGCCAGGGGCCTATCGGCGCCGCGTCACACGCCAGGCCTAACGTATTCAGAGCGCTCTCAGGTACCAGGCATAGTCGAGATCAGGAACTTGAGCGTGGTATGAGTTGCTCTCCCCTTGACGGATACCCGTATAGATGCGACTGAATTCGTGCCCCAAGTAATCTGGGAGTACCTGACTTCGTCTGAACAGATCAATGGCGGAGTCCACTCTCGATGGCAGTGTGGTGTCATCCTGAGAGAGATCTGCATCACGCGCCACTGGGTCACCGGGATCAAGTTGGATGGTTAACCCATGATGAATGCCCGCGAGCACTGCTGCGAGGACAAGATACGGATTAGCTTCTGCACCCGCTACGCGGTGTTCAATACGACGGTTGTGCTCAGTGGATCTCGGGATCCGAAGTGCGACCTCTCGGTGATCATAACCCCAGCTTTTTCCAGAGGGGGCTAATGCACCCGCTTTAAAGCGACGATATGAATTTGCATGGGGCGCAAAGCAGAGCATTGACTCGTCCAGTAACCTTCCCAAGCCACCAACGGCGTGCCTGAGCCGTGGCATCAGCCTGGGGGGCTCCACAGGCTCGGGGTCGGCGAAAATATTCTCGCCTGCGGAGTCATAAACACTGGCATGGATGTGCATCCCGCTGCCGGCCAGTTCAGCAAAAGGTTTGGCCATAAACGTGGCGCCGTAACCATGCTTTCTGGCGACGCCTTTCACGATACGCCTGAGCAAGAGCGCATGAGTTCCAGCAACAATGGCATCTTCCTGATGAAGCGTATTGATTTCCCATTGGCCCGGAGAAAACTCTCCGTGTAGTGTGGTTAATGGAACCCCCTGCATTTCGCTGGCAATTCGCACATCATTGAGAAATGCGTCACAGTCAAACAAGTCGTCCGCCATGCAGTATTGAATGCCTTCTTGTTCCAGTATCGTGCCGGGGATATTGCCTTTGAGCGGCACGGGTCGGGTATCGTTTGCATTCGCAAGCAGATAAAACTCGAGTTCTGTCGCAACCGTTGCTGCCAAGCCATCTGCAGTAAATCGTGATAACACGTTCGATAATGGTTGGCGGGGATCAACCCAGTCCAACTCACCATTATCCTGAGTGTAGGCCACCATCACTTGTGCCACCGGGGAGTCGTACCACGGCACCGCCGCCAAGGTTCCTGTCACGGGAAGAATGATTTGGTCAGGGTCGCCGCCGAGCTCCGAGAGAGGGATCTCATCGTACCAGTCACCTTTTGCGCCCAATAAAGGCGCTGATCGAGGGGTCAAGAAATCCCCCTTAAATAAGCGCAGAAATTCCGAACGATGAATCCGCTTTGCACGGAGGATGCCCGAAATGTCGGGCATCAGCAGCTCTAGAACTTGAGTGTCGGGATTGGCAGCTAAAAACTGCTCGAGTTCGGTTACATCGGCATATTTCATGTAGTGTCACTGTTCTTCGCCTGTGCGCCAAGCTTAGAGCGACAGCTGAATTTGTCTACCAGTCGTATAGGCCGCCATTCAGGACAGGCCCAAGTCCGATAAACTATTCTGCTATCCAGCAAGGAGCACGCTATTTCGCGGCGTGTTCGTCTTAACCTGCATTTTGGAGACCGACCAATGCTCGGACTGCGTGCCATCAAAGACTCCTCGGAGCATACCGGCTCCTATTACGCCGCGTCTCGCCAACCTACTACCGATTATTCCTTCCTTTCCGAGGCGGCGACTTGTGATGTCGTTGTTGTAGGCGGGGGATTTTCTGGGGTCAATACCGCCGTTGAACTGACCGAGCGCGGCTACGAGGTGATATTAATCGAGGCAAATAGAATTGGCTGGGGCGCCAGTGGACGTAACGGCGGGCAAATTATTGGTGGTATTGGTCATACACCTGAGCGCTTCAAAAAACTTATCGGCGAGCAGGGAATTAAAACGATTTACCAGATGGGCATTGAAGCCCGTGACGTTATAAAAGAGCGGATTGAGACCTATGGTATTGATTGCGATCTCAAGTGGGGCTACTGCGACGTGGCGTTGAAGCCGCGGCATATGAAGGAATTTGCCATTTGGAGGGACTGGGAAAGAACCATCGGTAATCCGCATCCTTACACGCTGCTTGATGCGTCTGAACTCAAAAGCTTTGTCAATTCTGATCGATACCTTGGTGGACTGCACAATACTGCCAATGGCCACATACATCCCCTAAATTTGTGTGTTGGAGAGGCGGCAGCGGCAGTGAGGTGTGGCGCAAGAGTGTTTGAGCAGACACGCGCCATAGAGATTATCCCAGGAGACAACCCGGTGGTAAAAACGGAGCACGGCAGCATCACCGCTAAGCAGATCGTCCTCGCAGGTAACGCCTACATGGGCAAGCTCATTCCCAAACTCAGTTTGCGCGTTTTACCCTCAGCGAGTTCGGTTATTGCCACTGAGCCGCTTTCAGAAGCCCTCGCGACAAAGCTTTTACCCGGCGATGTCGCCGTCTGTGATCCTAGAACAGCACTGGACTATTTCAGATTGTCGGCCGATCGTCGCATGCTGTTCGGTGGGCTTTCCAATTACACCGGTATGGAACCAAAGAATCTTGTGCCAGTGATGCGTAAGAAGATGCGTAATGTGTTTGCTGAACTCGCGGATATCAAAATTGAGTATGCGTGGAGTGGTTGGATTGGAATTGGTATTAACCGCATGCCGCAGCTCGGAAAATTGGCGCCGAATATTCGTTACATTCAAGCCTATTCAGGACACGGAGTTGCACCGACGCATATGATGGCGAAAATCACGGCCGAGAGTATTGCTGGTGAAACCAACCGTTTCGACGTCATGGCGGCCATACCCCACATGGCCTTTCCCGGAGGGCGCGTGCTTGGCAGGCCGTTGCTCGCTGCTGGGATGGCGTATTATAAATTTCTTGATCTGTTCTAGCGGTCAGCGATCATGAGGCTTCGTGGGGAACCATCATTGCATACACCTTACGCACTTTTTTAATCACTTCAGCAGTGCCTTTCCAGCCACGGGGAAACACCCAGCTATCGCCTTCCTTCACTTCGGTAACGACACCGGCTTGGGAGGTGAATTTCCAGTGACCTTCCAGTAGGTAACAGAATTCCGTGAGCTCGAGATC
The DNA here is from genome assembly GCA_016779445.1 of Luminiphilus sp. Lineage (GTDB taxonomy): Bacteria > Pseudomonadota > Gammaproteobacteria > Pseudomonadales > Halieaceae > Luminiphilus. The sequence goes on from JADHNP010000012.1 coordinate 37,456, forward strand.
CAACTCTAAAACACCAGGCTCGCATTCCCACGTTCCGGTATATAGCTGACCTCCCGCAAGATCGCTCTCAAAGAATCCGGCATTGGTCTGCAGGGGGAGCGCACCCACTGGCGCGCCAAAAGATTCACACGCCTCGAGATTAACCAGCCCCGCCGGGTTTTTCTGAACGCTGATTTCCATCATTGCTTGGCCTCCCGCCATATCACCGTGTTAGCTGACTGTTGGTTGATAAAAAGCCAGACACGCATTACCAGTCTATGCCTTTAAGGGCACGGATGCTTCCTAGCCCATATGCAGAGAGTCAGGGTGACGCTTTATGGCGTAAGCTGGACGGTGATAATCGTAATACAGCGTAGGTAATTGCAAGAGCACCGATGCGCTGTGACCGGCATAAACTGGAGTTTGGAGCGATTCAAATGGCTCAGAGTTACTATTCGCGGGGGCGCAGGTCGTTTTGAGTATTTTCGCCATTACGATCGCCCTGTCTGTGCTCACTTTTGTATTCATTGGTAGCTACGCCGGCCGACAGGTTAAAACTCTCGACGATTATTATGTAGCAGGGCGTCGCGCACCCACCTTTCTCATTGTCGGTACGCTGGTAGCAAGCAACATGAGTACTACCGTATTCATGGGAGAGGCTGGCTTCACTTATGCTGGCCAGTTGGGCCCCTATTTGTTGCTGCCGGGATTGACTGTTATTGGCTATGCGTATGGAGCGTTATTCTTTGGCACGTTTCTGAGGCGAAGCCGCGCGACGACGGTGGCTGCCTTCTTCGGTGAGCGCTTCGCGTCACCGGAGCTGCAGCAGATAGCGGGCTGGACGATTATATTGGGGCTCGGTGGGTATCTTTTGGTAGTAACGCAAGGTGCAGCATTGCTGCTATCTGACCTTACCGGCATTAGCTATGAAGCTGGCATCGCGATTGCGTGGTTGAGTTATTCGGTGTTCACGCTGTATGCCGGATCAAAAGGCGTCGTGATTACCGATACGTTGATGTTTTTGCTATTCACTGGTGCATCCATGTTCGTTGCTATCCATCTTCTCGAGGGGTTTGGCGGGATTTCTCAGACGATTCAGGATCTGACGCGGCTAGAGGAAAAGCCGGATCTTACGAGTTGGCACGGCACTATTGGTGAAGGCACCGCTTGGCCCACTGCATTAGATTTTTTAATTTGGATCGTGGTGATCGACCTATCGTGGAGTTTGGTCTATGCCGTGAGCCCATGGCAGTCTAGTCGTCATCTTATGGCAAAAAGCGAGCATGTCGTGCTTCGAGCATCGATCTACACCGTGTTGGTGGTTATCTTCCTGCAATTAGCGATATACGGGGCGGGTGGTTTTGTGAATCTCGCAAATCCGAACATAGAGAATGAAGAAACAGTCTTGATATGGGCGGCGACTCATTTAGTGCCAGCTTTGCTCGGCGCGGTGCTGGTTGCGGGCATTGTATGTGCGGCGCTGTCATCGGCGTCGACGTTCTTGTCCTTGATTGGCTTTAGCGCCAGTAATGATCTGACGGTAAAAACGAGTGCGACCAATCTCAACAGGACCCGTCTTGCCATGGCCTCAATCAGCGCAGTAGTGCTGGTGCTCAGTCTTTTCCTACCTCATGACCTTTTCTGGATCACGCTTTTCATTGGGACAGTCTTTGCCTCTAGCTGGGGGCCAGTGGGGCTAATGAGCATTTGGAGTCGATCGATTACTGCGCGTGGAGCTCGCTGGGGCATGATTGCAGGATTGCTAGCGAACATTGCGCCGGCAGCGCTGGACTATCTGGGCTTTATTGACTTGCCAAGTTATCTCGAGCCGGTATTGCTTGGCATCGTGGCTTCGATCATGTTTACCTATTTGGGATCCAGAGGCGATGCTATTACGCAGCAAGAGCGCGACTATTTAGCATTTCTCCATCGGACTCCCGCTGAGGACATCAGCCAAGATGCAACGCGCATTACCTTGGTGGCACCGATGCTTCTTATTGCTTACGGGTGCCTCATGCCATTTTTGCTATTACATTTTTATGTTGAGCCTTATCAGATCGGTGCGGGCGTGATTGCGGTAGGTGAGAGTATTGATTGGAGCGGGCTGGAGCCATGGTTTGTATTGGGTCCGCTGGTCATCCATGTGCCGCTAGGGGTTGTTGCCTGGCGGGTGATTCGTAAACGCTACACACCTGAAGCCGCATAAAGTTAGCTCAAACCGCATTAGTGGCGTGGTTTAGACGCTTAAGCGATCACGCATCTTTTAAAATTCGCCGTGCAGCATTGTGTCCTGGTGCACCCGTTACACCGCCACCCGGGTGGGCGCCTGATCCGCATAAATACAAGCCCCGGATGGGTGTAGCATATTGAGCAGCGGATGGATGCGGTCGCATGTTAAACAGTTGATCGGGTTCCAGCCGTCCATGGCAGATGTCTCCGCGGGTCATGCCAAGCATGCGCTCGATGTCCAGTGGTGTTAAACATTGGTAGCCGACGAGGTGTTCTCTGAGATTGGGGAAAAAGCGCTCTACGTAGTCAAGGATGTGATCAGCAATGCTGTCTTTTTCTTCGTCCCATGAGCGGCCTTCGCTCAATTTATAGGGCATATATTTACACAGCAGACTCATGACATGGTGGCCGGGTGTGTCGGTCAGTGTCTCGTCCATAACACTGGGTATGATCGCTTCAATAATGGGTGGATCAGCCGGTTCGCCTCGCTTAGCACTGTGGAATGCTGCGTTAAGGTGATCAGCACTCTCAATCATTGTAATGCTGGCTCGATGATGCGGTCCCTCGGGTCCCGGTAGCGCAGCGAACTTGGGAAGGGCGGATAGGGCCAGGTTCATTCGCAATGATGCGGATTCTTGTCGAAAACTTTTTATATCTCGAGCGAAGTCCTCAGGCAGGTGCTGCTCCCCTAAAAGCTTCAAAAATGTCCGATTTGGATCTGTATTCGCTGCCACAACAGGCGCGGTAATGACCTCGTTAGAGGTGAGCGTCACACCAGTCACCTTTCCTTCTATGACGTTAATGCGCTCTACCGCAGCATCTGTGCGAACTTCTACCCCTTTCGCAAGAGCTGACTGCATCATGGCCTGCGTGATACCACCCATGCCCCCTTTTACAATCCCCCAGGAGCCCGGTTTGCCATTCACTTCGCCTACCGCGTGGTGGAGCATGGCAAGGCTAGCTCCAGGCTGGCTAAGTGGCGCGTAGTTTGCCGGCATGATGTGTGCCGCTACCATGGCTTTCACTTTGGGGCTTTCAAACCATCGATCAATGATAGTTTCGGGGGCGCCAATAAAGAACTGCATCAGGCGCCAGCGAGCATCAGCATCGAGTCGGAAAACGTCTACACCCATCTTCAGCAATGAGAGCAGATCTCCCATACCTTGTTCACCAAGTTTGGGAGGCTCGTTCAGCCATTGTTTAGCCAGTAGTTGACCAATTTGATCGACAGAGGTTTCAAATGCCTCGTAGGCATGAAAGTCGGTATCAGAGAATTTCCCAAACTGCTTTCGGTTAAATTCCTTATCTGCGGTGAGGAGTAGGTAATCTCCTCCTGAGTCAATATATAGGGCGTTATTCAGGGTAATGGCTTCGTAACCGAAATCTGAGAGCTTCAAGTCGCTAATGACTTCCGGGCGCAGCAAGCTAACAACATAGGAAAAAGTGGAGTTGCGGTACCCAGGGTAAAACTCTTCCGTTACCGCTGCGCCACCCACGACTGGCCGCTGTTCGAGAACGCATACCCGCATTCCTCCCTTGGCGAGATAGTTGGCGGTGGTAAGGCCATTGTGGCCTGCTCCGATGACAATGGCGTCGTATTGGCTCATAGAGGACCCGAAAGATCAGAAAATGAATGATTGTTGACAGCGCTTGGCTTGTAACGCGGGCAATCGATTGCTCGCGATCGACCAGCGATGCATCTTAGGCAGTATGCGTCCGAGAAGGCCTGCATGTCGATATCCTCATTCCAGTCTACAATGCCGATAAGGTTTTAAGGTGTCAGTTAATGGCGACACAGGCTTCCGAATCGGACGTCATCATTATCGGTGGCGGGCACAACGGGTTGGTTTGCGCGGGATATCTGGCGAGGGCTGGAAGGTCGGTGCGTGTTTTTGAAGCACGGGACGTGCTAGGAGGCGCGGCGATTACTGAGGAGTTTCATCCCGGATTTCGTAACTCTGTTTACTCCTATTCCGTCAGCTTGTTGCATCCGCAGGTTATCGCTGATCTGTCGCTAGAGAGGCATGGTCTGGAGATTATGGAGCGCGCGGCGGGTACGCTCAGTTTGCTGGACAATGATCACTTGCTGTTGACCCGCGACGATGCGCAGGCGCGTGCTGAGATTGCGCGATTTTCGGCGCGTGATGCCGATCGTATCGAACAGTTTGAGAGTGAGATAAGCACCGTCGCAATCGCCCTCAGGCAGTTAGCGATTCAGTCGCCTCCCGACTTTGGCGGCGGCTGGCGCGATTTGATGCAACTGTTATCAGCGGGAAACGTTGCAAGAAAGCTCGGTGCCCAAGCACAGAAGGTACTGGCAACATTGATGACCAGCTCATTGGGTGACTACCTTGATAGCTGGTTTGAAGGGGAGGCCTTAAAAGGCGTACTCGGGCTTGAGGGTGTAATCGGTAACTTTGCAAGCCCCTACCAGTCGGGCACGGCCTATATTTTGCTGCATCATGCTTTTGGCGAGGTTGGAGGACGCGCTGGAGCGTGGGGAATTGCCAGAGGCGGCATGGGGGCAATTAGTGACGCCATGGCAAGCTTTGCACGAGCGCAAGGCGTTGCATTGGAAACGGGTACACCGGTGGAAGAAATCTTACTGGATGGGAAGAAGGCCGTGGGTGTCAGGCTCGCGGATGGACGAACTTTTAACTCGCGCCAGGTGGCCGCGAACGTACATCCGCAAACCTTGTTGACCCGGATGTTGGATCCGAGTCTGCTCAATGAGGAAGACCGGCGTCGTGTCGATGGCTATCGCAGTCATTCAGCAACCTTTCGTATGAACGTCGCGTTATCCGAGCTGCCACAGTTCACTTCAATGGCGGGCCGAGGTGATGCGCATTTTCAGGGCGCTATCGAGGTGTCGCCTTCGCTCGCCTACATAGACCAAGCGTATCTTGATGCAAAGCAAACAGGTTGGGCGAAAAAACCTGTTATCTCGATGCAGGTTCCCACCACACAGGATGACTCTCTTGCGCCTCCGGGCGCACATGTGGCCAGTTTGTTCTGTCAGCACTTTCAGCGTCACCTGCCCAGTGGCCAAAGCTGGGATGATGTTAGAGAACAGGTTGCAGATGAGGTGATTAATACGATTGACGCTTACGCGCCTAATTTCAAAGGCGCTGTTCTTGGGCGACAGATCAAAACCCCCCTCGATATTGAGCGTGATTTGGGAATGATCGGCGGCGATATCTTCCACGGTGCGTTGCATCTTGATCAGTTCTACGCGATGCGACCGATACCGGGCTACGCGTCCTACCGTATGCCAGTGGATAATGTCTTCTTATGTGGTTCCGGAGCTCATCCCGGTGGTGGCGTGACAGGTCTCCCGGGTCGAAACGCAGCACAGGCAATGTTGCGCAGTCGGTAGGCACTTTATCAACTGAAGATTTATGGGAAGTGCAGTTGCTGCGTTCCGCACTGCCTATAGTGAGAAGGCAGGAGATATATCAACCCATGCGCCACACCTGCATGCGCCACACCTGAATGTACCTTGAGAGTAGATGGTAGACCGCGCATTCCACAAGACAGCGGGCCCAAAGATAGCTTTACTCAGTGGTTAATCACCCACTGGGAGCTGCGGGTCGGTGGCCAGGGAGGCCTCGTGATCCTCTATGACTTGATACAAAGGAAAGTCTACCCAGGTGTCGTTTAGGTAATTAAGTTCCGGCACTTCTTCCTTGGGGTCAACGATGAGGTTGTACACCGATGGGTACGCCATTTCTCGGATGCTATAGGTATCCGAGTCCATTTCTTTCAGCAAAATTTTCCAATTTCGCCATTTTGCGCCAAAGAGCGTATTGCCGATATAAATCACCAAACTTTCCCGGGCGGACGTATCGGTTTCACCCATAAAAAAGTCGGATTGATCGACGCCATCCAGCACGCGATCTTTAGGTAGTGTTGCGCCAACGAATTTTGCAATCGTGGGAAATACATCCAGTTGGTGGACTACCTCATTAGAAACCCGCTGGGCGGGGATTTTCTGGGGCCAGCGAATAAGGAAAGGCACGCGAAGCGAGCCCTCATAGGGAGAAAACATACCGCTGCGCCAGGGTCCGGTGAAGCCGAATGAGCGCGGTACACCCTCTCTACCGTTGTCCGAGGTGAATATAAAAATCGTGTTTTCAGTGAGCCCCAACTCTTCCAATTTTGACAGCAGCTGTCCTACGTAAATATCTGTTTGTGCGAGCACGTCAGCAAAGCTGCCATGGCCCGTACTGCCATAGAAATCGGGATGAGGATCCACAGGTTCGTGGGTTTGAGTGTAGGTAACAAAAGCAAAAAACGGCTTGCCAGCGGCGGATTGGCGCTCGATAAAACCGAGAGTGTTTTCAGTAATTTCTTGGTCCATCACTCTGCGCTTTTTGCGATCAAAGACCTCAAGTTCTGTCGGAGTAGTGCCTTTCCGACTCGACATGACATGGGCAAACCGAATGTCAGGGTGAGCGTCCGGTTGAAAGCTATTACTGTCTGGCCAGAAGGCGCGATCCGAAGATCTAGGAATACCGATCCACTCGTCAAAGCCTTGATCCGTGGGAAATCGCCCCTCTGTATCGCCCAAATGCCACTTCCCAAAAATGCCTGACACGTAATCATGCTCTTCAAGCAGCTCAGCCAGGGTGATTTCCCACTTCGTAATGCCATACCAGACACCTCTGGGGGGTAAATCTTCTCGCTGTCTGGTTCTGATTCCGTAGCGTCCCGTCATAAGAGCTGATCGCGAGGGCGTACACTCGGCCTCAACATTAAAGTTAGTCAGGCGCATTCCCTGTGCGGCGATGCTGTCAATGTTAGGCGTCGGCGCGCCTCTCATTGCGCCTCCACCATAGACGCCAATTTCGCCGTAGCCAAAATTATCCATCAACACAAGAACTACATTGGGTTTTTCAGCAGGAGAGGCATCGGAGGCTGCTGCTGAGAAGTGCGGCATCACAATGAATGACAAGAGTGCCGCTAATCTGATTATTGCGATGATGCGCTGAGCGCTACACATACGTCATCACGCCTCTCCGCTGGCCGGCAAGATCTGCAACATCATAGCGCAAGACGCGAAGCGTGGCCTTGTCCCGCTACAACCGGTTCGGGAGTACGATAGCGCCATCGTGCTTGCGAATAGTCTCTCTGGCCTCGAATCGGGAGGGCAACGAGGGGTTTTTCTCGTGCTCGTATGGCGCAAAGGTGACGTATCAGAAGTTGGTCGGAGTATGCTTGAGTTGCTACTAGACATGAAATTAAAGGAGATTCAGAAATGATATTGGGGAAAAAATGCAATATAGGGGCGCTTCTCGCGATCCTTGGTTCGACACTAACACTCTCTTTCGCAGTACTCGCGGAATCTGTATATCCCGCCAAGTTATCTGCGGCTGACCTGTCCGGAATGGCCTTCAACCATCCTTCGACGGTGATCACAGAGGCGTCGGGTGAAAAGACGCTCGACTTTTCTTCTTTGAAATCCTCTGATGGCAAATTTGCATCGGGCATGTACAAGGCTGGCGCGCAGGCCTTTGATATCGCGGAGCCTTATGGTGTGGATGAGTTCATGTTCTTTCTCGAAGGTGATGTAACGCTCACTTCTAGTGATGGGTCAGTCATTACCATTAGTGCAGGTGAGGCAGTTACCATACCCAAAGAATGGACAGGGCGCTGGGAGACTGATGGTTATCGGAAGATTTGGGTGATCTATTCATCCGACGGATCAGGGCTGTAATCTCAAGCGTGATTTGGGAGTGGGGTAAATAAAAGTGACGACAATGTTTTCAAAGAACCAGAAATTCCGGCAACTCCTGACGGCGATTTGTTTGCTCATGCTTGCCACTCCGCTATCGGCCGATCAAGTGACCTATCGTGTTTTGGT
>JADHNP010000013.1 GCA_016779445.1 Luminiphilus sp.
GATGATGTGGGTATCAATAGTTTCGTCGACTACGTCCGTTACCAACCCAATCTGACAGCTTCCGGCCGAGGGCCGGGTAATTCCACATTCTATATTCGCGGCATGGCTACAGATCAGGCGACACTCAGTGCCGTCGAGCCGGCCGGTAATGCACCAAACGTAGCGCTATATCTGGATGAACAGCCGATCCAGGCAATCGGACGGAACCTCGATGTCTATATTGCCGATATGGATCGAATTGAGGTGTTGGCTGGTCCCCAGGGCACACTGTTTGGCGCCAGCTCTCAGGCGGGCACGGTACGACTCATTACTAAAAAGCCCGTGTTAAACGAGTTCCAAGTGGGCGTGCGAGCCAGCTTTTCAGACACCACAGACGGCGAAATGAGCACTGCTACTGAAGCCTACATAAACCTGCCTCTCATAGAGGACGTTCTTGCATGGCGCACCGTCATTTACTCCGTCAACATGGGCGGCTTTATCGACAACGTTGTTGGTTCCGATGACCCGCTGGCAACTAATGCGGCACGGATCAGAAATTTCCCTGACGCCACGACGATCCCTGCCGTCAATACGACGCTCGCTCAGGACGATTTCAACGATTCCGATTACCTCGGTATTCGCAGTGCCCTGAAATACCAGGTCAATGATGACTGGAGTGTCCTGTTGCAAGTCATGCAGCAAGAATTGCAGACAGAAGGGACATTCGCGCAAGACCCGGCGGTCGGTGATCTTGAGATTTCGACCTTCTTCCCCGACTTCCAGGAAGACGAGTTTACGCAGCTTGCCTGGACAATTAACGGCAACATTGGGGACTTTGAACTTATTTATACAGGTTCTTTTCTGGATCGCGAGGTAGACCAATCCACCAGCGATAACGCCTATCTGGAACAAGGTGCGTTTATACCAAGCTACCTGTGTAATGCGACACAGTGCTTCGATCCCGTGTACGGAGAACGCTTTACCGTTGAAACAGAGCGCTCAACCCATGAATTCCGTATCGCAACACCCGACGACAGGCGATTGCGCTTTATCGGCGGTGTCTTCTACGACGACTCAGACCTGGGTGCAAGCATCGATTTTACGGCGCCGGGCCAAATAGCGAGGGGCATCACTGCACAACAGCAGCCCCTGCCAGATTCAACTATCTTTAACCCGAACCCCCGTCCTCAAGGCGTCAACTTCGTCAACGATATTACCCGATTTGAGACGCAAACTGCGATATTCGGCGAACTGACTTACGATCTGTTGCCCGACACATTGGCCGCGACCATTGGTGCCCGTTACTACGAACAGGAAGTGGGGCTGGCCGGATCGACTAACTTCTTCTTTGCCACTACCGATACCGATAGAGACTTTGGCATCAATATTGACAAGAATCTGGAGGGTATTTCCCCCGCGGAGGAGACTGACACCATCCTCAAATTCAGTCTCTCGTGGACCCCGAACGCCGATACGTTGCTTTACGCTACGTTTTCAGAAGGCTATCGACCCGGCGGATTCAACCGACGCGGTGGGCCTGGAAGCGTTAATCCCGATATTTTTGTGCCATTTGGGTACGTGAGTGACTCGGTCGAAAACTATGAATTCGGCTGGAAAACGAATTTTATGGATAACCGACTGCGTTGGAACGGAACGTTCTATCGCGTTGATTGGAGCGACGTGCAGCTAACGGTGACGGATCTCAGCATTACCAACCTTACCTTCACGACCAACCTTGGTGAGGCTGAGGTGACGGGTATCGATTCTGATATCGCGTTTGCGGTAACCGACAACCTGACTTTGTTTGCTTCGTTTGCCTGGAACGATACTGAGATGACATCCGTGGCAAATGACATTTTTGAGCCGTCGAATATTGCGCCGGCCGGCAGCTCGCTGGCATTCGCACCGGAGCTGCAATATGTGCTGCGGGGGCGTTACACCTGGCAATTCGGGGACTACGATGCGCATGCACAATTAGCTTTCCAGCATGCAGATGAGAGTGAAAACTCGATCGTGCTGTCGCAACAGGCAAAGATCCCCAGTTGGGATACCGTTGACGCGACATTTGGATTTGGCAAGGATAATTACGGGGTCGAGTTCTTTGTTAACAATCTCACCGATGAGCGTGTTATTCGATTTGTTCGTGCAAACGGTGCAACGCCAGAGCAATTCGTAACGCGTCCGAGAACGATGGGACTGCGGTTCACTTACGATTATTGATGCGAAGTGCCGCAACGGGCCACAATGGGGCCGACAAAAAGGGGGTGGTTGCGACCACCCTTTTTTTTTACACCAAAAAATACGCTTCATCCACCGGGAGTGCATAAGGCGCGTTGTACCGAGGTTCCGCGCAGCTATGCGACGTTATCGATGCCATGAAAAACAATGATTCAGCCGTGAACCAGTTTGATACAGCAACAAATGTCGAACTTCGCGAAGTCCAGAAGATGCTTCAAGCAAATCGACTGGAGGAAGCCGAGGCGGCCATCAATAAACTCGCGGCGGGGCAACCTTCGGATCCTGAGATCCTGTATACCTCGGCCGTCATCAAGCGATTACTGAAAAAGCAAGACGCGGCGTTGCTTGCACTGGATCAATTGCACGATACCTGGCCAGAGCACAGCAGAGGCTACCAGGAAAAAGGCCTTATCTGGATGGCGAGGAGAAATTCAGGCCGCGCCGTCGCAGCTTTTGAGCAAGCCGTTGCCCTCGATCCGGCGCTTATCTCGAGTTGGAAGGCGCTATGCGGGTTATACCAACTGGACGGAAATCATCGAGGCCTCCTGGAGGCGAAGAACCGCTACGAACACCTCCGTTCGTTGCAGCCCGGGTTGCTCGCCATTTTAACGCTGGTCAACGAGAAACGTTTTGAGATCGCCGAGTCGCGGTGCAGACAGTTCCTGCAACAACATCCCGATAATGTTGAAGCCATGCGACTACTGGCGAGAATTGGCAGTGAGGTCGGTATATTTGACGATGCCGAGCGCTTACTGGAAAAGGTATTGGCGTTAAGTCCAAATTTCGAAATGGCCCGGTTCGATTATGTCGTCGTGTTACAAAAGCGGCAAAAATTCTTCCAGGCATTTGATGAGGCCCTTGCGCTCATGACTGCTGCGCCTGACGATTATAACTATCGCCGTCTGTATGCGAATACCTGCGTGGATGTCGGTCGCAATGAAGAGGCAATTAACCTATACCATGATGTGTTGACTGTGGACCCGGAAAACCCACAAATGCTTCTGATGTGCGGTCACGCAGCCAAGACGGCAGGGTTGGTTGATGATGCGATTAGGTACTATCAGCGAAGTTATCGTGCCAGACCAGACTTTGGGGATGCCTTCTGGAGTCTTGCGAATCTGAAAACCTATCAACTGAGTTTAGATGAGCGTCAGATTGCTGAAGAAAACGAAGCATCAGCTAAGACGTCTTTGGAAGATCGAATACACCTCAACTTTGCGCTTGGTAAAGCTTACGAGGATTGCGATGAGATCGAACTTTCCTTCAAACACTATGAGCGAGGGAACCAACTACAGCTCGGAAAGACCAGTTATACCGCTCAGCAGGTATCCAATGAGTTCGATGCTCAAATCGATGCGTGTTCAGTAAGCTTTTTTGAGGACCGGAAAGGCTGGGGACATTCGGCGGCAGATCCGATTTTTATTGTTGGTTTACCGCGAGCTGGCTCTACCTTGCTGGAGCAGATTCTTGCATCACACAGTCACGTGGACGGGACCCGAGAGCTGCCGAATATTCTGCAGTTGGTAGCCGAGCTGGGCGGGCGTCGAAGGCTCGGTGAGCGAGCCCGATACCCAGAGGTTTTGTCTGATCTGTCCAGAGGCGATGTTGAAGCATTGGGGAAAAGATACCTGGAGGAGACTCGGTCTCATCGAGCCAAGGCCCCTTATTTTACGGACAAAATGCCGAATAACTTTCGGCATATCGGCTTGATCAAGCTGATTCTGCCCAACGCGCGGATAATCGACGCTCGACGAAAACCCATCGCGTGCTGTTGGAGTGCGTATAAACAGCTTTTCGCCGCTGGGCAGGCCTACACTTACGGCATTGAGGAAATCGCACGATACTATCGAGACTATCTCCGGTTAATGGACCACTGGGAAAAGGTTTTCCCGGGCCAGATACTGCGAGTCAACTACGAAGAAGTCGTTGACGATATCGAACCACAGGTAAAGAGAATTATGGAATTTTGTGATCTCGATATGGAGCCAGGCTGCCTCGAGTTCTACAAGACAAAAAGGAGCGTTAGCACCCCGAGTTCGGAGCAGGTGAGGCAGCCGATTTACCGTCAGGGCATTGATGATTGGAAAAAGTTCGAGAGCCATTTGCAGCCACTCAAGGCATACCTCGGAGTTTAGTGCCAATGCGCGTTGCATCCCCGGACATCGGCAATACGTAACATAGCTTCGCGAGAGGCGGCCAATCTTAGTTATTGGGTGGATCGTTTGCGCTTTACTACCTCGCTTTCAGCTCCCTGCTCGAGCGCACATTGCGTTTCGGATAAAGCGCTGCGGGTGTTGTGACACTGACGCTTTGGCCCGCTAGTATGGTCACAGGGTGAAGAAAAAATATTCTAATTTATGACGAGAGCCGGCTATGAGCGCATGGATAAAAATGATTCCCGAGTCAGAGGCTACAGGTCCGCTTGTTGAGATGTACGATCAGGCCCGAACGCCGCACGGAACCGTCGACAACGTCATGAAGGTACATTCTCTCAGGCCTCACACCATGCAGGGACACGTCGCGCTGTACCGAAGTGTGCTCCACCATCCTGATATTACCCTGCCTTTGTGGTTTCTCGAGGTAGTAGCCTCGTACACAAGTATTAAGAATAATTGTGCATACAGCCTTGCGCACCATTTCCACAACGCGCGTGAACTGATTGCAGACGACGACAGGGCCGATCGAATTTATGCGGCTTTGTCTGACGGGAAGCCTGAAGACCAATTTTCAGGCAAGGAACTGGCGTTATTGCAATACGCCGATAAGCTGACTTTACGCGTTGGAGAAATGGAAAAATCAGACGCTGACTTACTGCGTAATGCAGGTTGCGATGACGGCGAGATTCTGGAGGTCAACCAGGTGGTTGCCTACTTTAATTACTCGAATCGGCTGCTGAACGGCCTGGGCGTTACGACAGAGGGGGACGCTGTAGGTTATTACTAGGACGCACTGAGACTCGGTAGCATAGGTGTCAGCTCTCACCCAGTCCGAAGTCATGTTGGGGCTTGTCGAATAACTGCGCCATTCCGGGGTGGCCGTGTATCAGTTTCCGGATTTCTGGGGTATCAGCAAAAGACAGTCGTCCTTTATCCCAAAGAACGGTGTCGTCGGCAATAATCGTCGGATCGAACACCGATATACATATTTCGCCCGGAGCATAATCCCCGCAGGTGTGTAAATGCAGGTAACGGGGGTTTCCGAATGCCGAGCCGCTCCAGCGCGTCAGGTCATCTGCGGCTAGCCGCGCGTAGCCATTTTGTGGATGTATACCAGCATGCCATGAATGAATAACGTCACGGTCAATATTGTATTTCTCTGCGACGAACTGATAATGCGACTCGACTTTTTCAACGTCATTTCGGTCGCCTTCAAAGCCAATAATGCGCCCGTTGTTCACGTTAGCAAACACGACACCGTTTATAAGCACGCCTGAGGGCTCGTAAAAACGTGAGCCTGTGGGGCTAAGCCATTTCGATATGGCGATTCGTCCGGAAAATGTCGATGCGTCCACAGGGCGGAAGATGTTCATCGGAAATCGTTTTAGACCTACATCACCGGTATCGTCTCCTGCGCGAGTAGGTGGTGAAATGCCGACAAGATGTGTGCCTTCGCGGCAGCGAATTGTAATCATCTTGCGACCAAAAACAGCCTCGTTCACTTTGCGCTTAAGCTTCAGGAAAAACCGGTAATCTGCGCCGCAAAAATCGGTGCCAAAGGTCTCCTCATCCAGTGCGCAGCACATGGCAATGTCGCTTCGATGCAGAAGAGTGCTGAATCGAACCTGATCGCCAATGCGCGCCAAAAAAAGTCCCTTGTCAGATTTTTCAATAGCGGCGGCAATGCTGTCCGGGAGTGTTTCGGTTGCTTCATTAAATGGCGCAATGATAACCTCAACTTTGATACCGGCCTCAGCAGCTCTCTCGGCTATCGTGTCTGGGAGTGTAGGAGAATAATAATCGAGATCCGGCGGTTCCCGAATAATCGCCAGCGACTGCCCCGAGTCAAGTTCCAGGCAGTTTTCTAGCAGGTTATCGATGCCAGTCTGTATGGCGTTGGTGCTGTTCAAGGCTGTACTTCAGCCATAAACGCATGAAAGTCAGCGGCAAGGGCGGCGGCGGCGGCGGCAACAATGGCAGCGCCGACTTCAGGCCTCGCCATCGCCGAATCCGAACCGACACGACCATCCGGGAATTCCCGGCGGTGCGTGGCCGCAGGGGGGTGAAAATCGCCGGCATGATCACGAATATAACGCTCCTCGAGTGGAGATTCGGGGCGGGGCGGGGGCTCGGCATCGGCGATGCGATAGAATTTCTGGGTTATTGAAATTTCGCTGGGCGTTCCATGCATGCCTTCCCATTGCCCAAATTCGCGTTGTCGTATGCTATTGACCTCCTCGTAATCCCACCAGCTCCTGCAACGAATGATGGGAGAGGCATCACCGAGCCGACTGTAGACATCATGCATCGCGGTCCGTATCGGTGCGATATTGGCGCCATGACCATTAAGAAAATAGATGCCTCTGATGTCTTGGCGGTGCAGGCTATCGATAATGTCTTCGATGAGTGACATGACGGTCCGGCTGCGAATCGAAATAGTTCCAGGGAATTCCATATTGAATTGTGAGGACGTGTAGGCGATGACCGGAGCAATGAGAATATTGCCAAGCTGACCTGCCTCCTCGGCAATGGTCTCGGCGCACAGCGCATCGCAGCCCAGCAGGCCGATAGCTCCGTGCTGTTCTATAGAACCAATGGGGATAATGACGCCCGGTGTCTGTTGCCTCGCGGCGTCAAACTCAGCGCTGGTCAGTGTTGCTAGCCTCAAAGCTTCAGTTCCCTGAATGTGCGCATGCATCGATAGAATGCAAAGTTACTGAAAAACGCCGTACCGATTGCCACGGTCAACATCGAGTAGCCAATCATCATTTCATCTTTAAAAACATAGTCAGTGATCAAGGCGACCCCGGTAGGTCCCAGGGTGGATCCTGCCATCGTCATTACCATGAGCAAAACCGCGTAGACCTGTCCACGAAGCTGATTTGGCGTCACACGGAGTATCGCCGTCACAATATTGACAGTAATAAACGCCATGCCGAACGGTATTAGCGCCAGACCCACCAGCGCGACGGTTGCATTCGGAAAAATGGGCGTCAGCAGCATACCGGGAACCATGAACAGGGACCCGGCAAAGGCTGCTTTGGTGTGCCCGCCGGCATCGCCCTTGAGCGCATAGTAGTCTCCCAGCCGACCACCTAGCGCGATCCCCAGCGGACCGAAAATCAGCAAGATAGTACCGAACGCGTACCCTATGCTCGAAACGTCCCAGGAATGAACGCGAATATAGAGCGTCGGAATCCAGGCGAGAAACATGAAATTCACCACCGCAACGACCGCCATACCAAGGAAAATTGGCCCGTAAATACCCCTGCGGGTCCAAACGTAACGAACCACATCGGGAAACGACAGCTCAGTGGCGTCACCGTCTTGCTCTCTTAATACGTCTTTTCGTGATGGCTCTCGGGTCAGGGCGATGATAAACGCCACGATCAGTCCCGGGATGCCGACGATGATAAAAGTCGTCTGCCAGGGAAGTAATTCCCCGATAAAGGGCGCGTCGATGGGGGGGGCACTGCTGACAATCTGGATGATCGCGCCACCGAGCAACATTGCCAGTCCCGAACCTATATAAATTGCCGAATTGTAAAAACCGATGGGCGAGGTGCGTTTCTCTGGAGGAAAGCTGTCAGAAATCACTGACAGGGCAGCCGGGCTCAGCGCCGCCTCGCCTACACCTATGCCAAGGCGAGCGATGAACAGTTGAGTAAAGTTTCTGGCCAGACCGCTCGCTGCCGTCATCAGGCACCATAACGTCATACCGCCGACGATCAGATTTCGGCGGTTGTACTTGTCCGCGGCACGCCCCAGTGGAATGCCCATTATCGTGTAGAACAGACCAAAGGCGAAACCCAGTAACAGGCTGATTTGCGTATCCGAGAGTTGGAGGTCGGCTTTTATGGGTTCAACCATCAGGTTGATAATTTGCCGGTCAACAAAAGAAATGGCGTAGGCAATGGTCAGCAGCACCACCATCCCCCAAGCCCGGAACGGTGAGGGGTACTCATCGCCTTCTGCCGATCGAACTTCTTCAGGCACTTGCCTCGTCATTTTCTTGCTCCTGAGAATGTAGTCCGGAACGGGGAATGCGACACGCCAGTCCGTAAAGACCTCGGTTATACAGGCATAACTCAGTGCGGTCGATAGCTTTATTTGGATCCCAGAGCACCGCTCACGCTGTGCGGTTGCTACACACCCTCGGCCACACTAAAAGGGCTGATTCTCTCCGCATGCAGATCCGTAGGCTCTTCAGATCTTGGCAAAACAGTCGCGAAGAAGCCAATGTATCTTGGTCTGGCTGAGCTCTGCCTGCGCTTTGATCCAGCGGCAGAATTCGCGCGCAGAAGGGTTTCGCGAACGATTCTTCGGGCTGACAAGAAAATGGCCAAATCCCGATGGAAACGCTTTTTTTACGGGAATCACCAGCTCGCCTGAAATGAGGTCATCCACCACCAGAGCGCTGCGCCCAAGCGCAATGCCCTGTCCCGCGAGCGCAGCCTGAATCACCATGTTGGATTGACCAAATCGCTTGAAGGCTGTGTGCTTGTGAAAGGGAACATCGACGTGCTCAAACCAGCGTTGCCATGACGGGCTGTACCCGTCAATGCTGCGAGTATCGTCGATCAGTAGCGTATGCGACAGGAGATCACTGGGCGAATGAATCGGGCCGTTGTCACTTAAAAACGACCGACTACAGACAGGAAAGATATGATCGTCGAAAAGTCGCTCGACACTGACGCCCGCGTAGTTACCACGGCCGTAACGAATAGCCAGATCGCTATCACCCGCAGCAATATTCGCAAGTTCTTCTGTAGTTTCCAGTGACATCGAGGTGCCGGGAAAGCGCTGATCAAAGTCAATCAGTCTCGGGAACAGCCACTGCAACGCGAAGCCCGGCAGTACACTGATCCGAATGCTTTGACCGATTTCGGATGGCATAACTTCCTCTAATGCCTCGTGGATGCTGAGTAATGCGCCTTCGATTGCCCTCGCAAGACCCCTTGCGGCCTCTGTCGGAATTGTTCCGCGCGCCGTACGACGAAACAAATCGACCCCCAGTTTCACCTCTAAATCTTTGATTTTGTGTGAAATTGCACCTTGAGTGACATTCAGCTCCTCGGCGGCTGCCGAAAAGTTCTCGTGCCGAACGGCTGCTAGGAATGCGCGCATAGAAGGTAACGAAGGTGTGAACATAGCTATTAAATCTATTCATGACGGTATGAAACACTGTGTATAGCAAATAATCACCGTTTAAGACAATGTAACGCCTAGAGCACGATCTGTTGGGAGGTAGAGACGCCTTTGTTCCTGGAAAACTGCTGGTACGTAGCCGCGCGAGGTGAGGATATTGGCCGTCACCTTACGCCGCGAAAGCTTCTAAAAAGAAATGTTGTCCTTTATCGTCTTGAAAACGGTGCCGTCGCAGCGCTTGACGACGCCTGTCCGCATAGACGCTTACCGTTATCAAAAGGGCAACTTCTCGGCGATCAGATCGAGTGCGGTTATCACGGCCTGCAATTCGATTGCAGTGGCCGCTGCGTCGCAGCACCGACCCAATCCCGTATACCGCCCAATGCAGTCGTGAAGTCATACCCGACCATCGAGAGATGGGGGTTTGTCTGGATCTGGATGGGTGAACGCGACCGCGCCGATGAGTCACACCTGCCCGACATCCCCAATTACTCAAGTCCGGACTGGGGAATAACAGAAGGTGGCACGCTGAACATCCGTTGTAATTACCTATGGCTGACCGATAATCTGCTCGATCCCTCCCATGTTGCGTGGGTTCACAAAACCTCATTTGCAGCGCCGGGAGCTGACAAAACTGAACTCGAATTGCGCACATTCGACGACGGGCTCATTGTTTCTCGATGGATTAAAAATCAGCCGGTACCCCCATACTATGCGTCTTTGGTCAAATTTCAGGGTAAGTGCGACCGGCTTCAGCATTACGAAGTGCGGCTACCAAGCACCTGTATAAACCGTTCCATATTTACACCGGCTGGCTCCGGAGGCCAAGAAGACAGTGAACACGTAGACCAAGCTTACGTGATGATTTCGTACAATTTCATGACGCCTGTAGACGATGACAATAGCGCCTATTATTGGTTCCAGCACTACAACACCGACCCAGACAACAAGGCGGTCGCGAAGCAGCTTAATCAAGGCGCGATTGCCGCGTTTAATGAAGACCGGGAAATTCTTGAAGCGGTGCATGTCGGTATGCGCGACCAGTTGACCCCGAATATCAACTTGGGGCTGGACGCGGGCGCAGTGCGGTTTAGGGAACTAATGAAACGATCGATCGCAGCGGAGCAGAAGGATTAAGAGTTAATTAAGAGAATCAGAGTAACGCGACTGTGGCGATCGAGGTCGGTTTTAGTCGCCGGCGTGAATCACCAAGACAGGCACTGTCAAACAGTCACTCAATGTGACCATGGAGATTTTAGAAATGGATTGGAAGCAATTTATCAAGGAAGCGGAAAGTGAGCTCGCCATTTATGCCAAGGAACTTCCGGGCACCATGCAAGGTTTTGCAAAGATGGGAGCCGCCGCGAAACAAGAGGGTGTGCTCTCACAGAAGACCCGGGAGCTGGTCTCGCTGGCAATCGCGATACGAAGCCAGTGTGACCACTGTATTGCTTACCACGCACGGACTCTCGTTAAACTAGAAGCTGAACGTGAAGAAGTGGCCGAGGTCCTAGCTATTTGCGCGTACATGGCTGGTGGACCGGGTATCAACTACGGCGCGAAAGCGCTGCAGGCGTTTGATCAATTTTCAGAGGGATGAAATACTCTGGATTCAACCTGGCGCTGCAGTCCTTATTTAAGCACCGTGGCTGGCAGCCTGCTTGGCGGGCCGCGGAACCTCGTAAGGCCTATGATGTCGTCATAATAGGCGGGGGGGGGCATGGACTCGGTGCCGCCTTCTACCTCGCCAAGTACCATGGTATAACGCGCGTCGCCGTGCTTGAGAAGTCTTGGTTGGGTGGCGGCAACACTGCACGTAACACGATGACAATTCGTGATAATTTCATCTACCCAGACAGCGCCCGCTTTCATCGCGAAGCACTGAAGGCGTGGCGAGGCCTCAGCGAAGACGTCAATTTCAACGTCATGCTTTCCGAGCGTGGTATGACCACCATCCTGATGAGTGATCGGGATCTTTCAGATGCGCGGCGCATGATCAATACGACTGCTATGTTCGGTGCTGAACACCGTATTATCGGCGTCGATGAGCTTCGCCGCCGCCTGCCTCTAATGGATAATTCAGAACGGTTTCCCGTCGTCGGCGGTGTCGATCATCCCGAGGTGACGGTTGCGCGACATGATGCCGTCGCATGGGGCTATGCCAGGGCGGCCAGCCGCCTTGGAGTAGACATCATCGAAAATTGTGAAGTCACCGATATTGTGCTCGATGCAAACGGAGTGGCAGGTGTCGAGACCTCACGCGGTCGCATCGAAACCCGAAAGGTCGGCATGGCGGTCTCTGGACACGGTACGCAGGTGGCGGCGATGGCTGATGTCACGCTCCCCGTCGAAACTTGTCCGTTGCAGGCATTTGTCTCGACACCGATCAAGCCAGTGATCGATAACGTCGTCGTCATACGAAGTCTCAACACCTATTTTCTGCAAACCGATAAGGGGGAGCTCGTGATGGGATCAGTGGCTAACCCCTATCCGAGTTTTTCCCAACAGGGTTCATCTGCCATTCCGGAGCGCACGCTTGCGTCGATTTTGCAGCTTTTCCCGGCATTCGAGCGCCTCAAGTTCATGCGGCAATGGGCCGGTATTCTGGATCTGACGTATGACAACTCGCCGATAATCTCGAAAACTTCCACACCCGGATTTTACGTTGACGTGGCGGGCTCCGGGGGTTTTAAAACGACCCCCTTGGCCGCGAAAATGCACGCTGACCTGATCGCTCATGACCGTCCGGATCCGCTAATAGAGCCTTTTAGTCTTGATCGATTCGATACGGGCCGCTTGATACTCGAGCGGGCCAGCTACGGAAACCGTTAGAGCTGAATATGACATGATGTATATACCTTGCCCTCACTGCGGTCATCGCAACGCAGACGAGTTTGTTTACGGCGGCGACAGCGATAAGCGACGACCCGAGAATCCAGAGGAAGTCAGTGACGCTGGCTGGTCTGACTATATTTATAGCGTGCCAAACGTAAAGGGCGTGGCGGAAGAATACTGGCGACATAAACGTGGCTGCAATCGCTGGTTCGTGATTCAGCGTGATTCGCGGACCGACAGAATGACGCAGTGCTCGGGAAATTGATTAATGACTGAGGAATTTCGCAATCCCTCCGGCGGCCGTATCCAGCGTGGGTGCCCGATTTCATTTCAGTTTAATGGGCGCCGCTACACGGGGTTTCTTGGCGATACGCTCGCTTCTGCCTTGATTGCTAACGGTGTGTCAGTGGTCGGTCGCAGCCAGAAATATCACAGGCCTCGCGGCATTATGAGCGCCGGCTTGGAAGAGACGAATGCATTTGTGCAACTTGCCGGGAACGACGACGAGCCTAATCGTCTTGCAACAACACTGCCAATCCATGACGGCCTTGTGGCGCACAGCGTCAATGCAACGCCAAACGCCGATTTTGATGTGGCAAGCCTGCTTGGATTTTTTCATCGATTCATTCCCGCTGGCTTTTACTACAAAACGTTCATGTGGCCGAGAGACAAGTGGGATTGGTACGGGCGGAGAATCCGAAAGATTGCGGGGTGGGGCACTGCCCCAGCAAAACCGGAGGGAGGACGTTACGAACATAGAAACCACCACTGCGATGTGTTGGTGGTCGGAGCCGGGCCAGCCGGGCTTTCGGCTGCACTAGGCGCCGGTCGCTCCGGAGCCCGCGTTTTGTTGGTTGATTCTGACTCGGAGGCTGGAGGAAAACTGCTCTCAGATAATCTGACAATAAATTCGCGCCCAGCGTTAGAGTGGCTTGACAACACACTCACCGAGCTGGATTTGATGCCAAATGTGATTCGGTTGAGCCGTGCTACCGCTACCGGTTATTTCACCGACAATTACCTGACGGTGCTGGAGGAGTGCCCGGACAAACCATGGGTGCGCGAGAGGCTATGGAAGGTACGGGCGAAACGAGTGATTCTGGCGACAGGTGCCATCGAACGCACACTCCTTTTTGCCAATAACGACAGGCCAGGGATAATGCTGGCCTCTGCCGCAATGACGTATTGTTTGCGTTACGGGACGAGGCCAGGGAACACGGCTGTTGTCTTCACTAATAACAACTCAGGCTATCGTCATGCGATTGGGCTCGTAAAAGCGGGTGTCGCGGTGACAGCATTGATCGATACCCGCAAGGATGCCGATTCCAAACTGCGCGGGGATGCCGCAGACAGTGGTATTGAGGTCATTGCTGATGCCAGAGTGATCTCGGCTAAGGGCCGCCGGAGAGTGTCGGGTGTAAGTATTAGCGTCGGCAAAGATCAGTCTAGGCGACGCATTCGATGCGACCTTTTGGCTGTTTCTGGAGGTTGGAACCCAGCTATTCACCTATATTCCCAGTCTGGGGGGAAACCGATTTACAGTGAGCGGATCGCCAGTTTTGTTCCCGGCGAATCAGTGCAGAACGAACGCTCGGTTGGTGCCTGTAGCGGTGACTTGACGTTGCAATCAGCGCTGGCCCAGGGGGCCGAAGCAGGCCGCGAGGCATCCCGGCTGTGCGGTTTTACCGGGGCTGATGTTGCAACGCTCGACTGCGAGCATGAGCCCGACCCTTGTGTCGACCCCGTATGGGATTGCTCTCTGCCCGGGAGTCAGAGCAGCGCTTTTATAGATTTTAACAACGACGTGACCAGCGCTGACATCCGGTTGGCAATGCGCGAGGGTTATCGTTCGGTGGAGCTCGTCAAGCGTTACACGACGGCCGGAATGGGTATCGATCAGGGAAAGAGCAGCAGCGTCAGTATCGTTGGTCTCATCGCAGAAATTGCCGACGTCGAGCCGGGGTCCGTGGGGACCACAACCTACCGGCCGGCGTACACACCCGTGAGCTTCGGCGCTATGGCGGGCCCGATTAAAGGAAGGTTAATTGTGCCTTGGCGGCGCACTCCCATGACGGACTGGTTTCTCGATAATGGCGGCCACCTGGATGAGACCGGCGCCCAGTTTCGTCGGCCGTTGTTCATTGCAAAAGCGAACGAGAGTGCAAGCGAGGCCGTTCAGCGCGAAGGTTTGGCGGTGCGAAATCAGCTCGGCATTTACGACAGTACACCACTCGGTAAAATAATTATTCAAGGGCCTGACACAGTGGCTTTTTTGAATCGTGTTTACAGCAACAATTGGGACAAGTTGCCGGTCGGGCGGGGAAAGTTTGGTTTTATGCTGTACGAAGATGGTCGTTTACTCGACGATGGTGTAACGATGCGAATCTCGGATACCCAATACCTGATGTCGAATAGTGCAGGCATGGCAGACGTTGTTCTGGATCATCTTGAGAGGCTTCTGCATATTCACTGGCCGGACCTGAAGGTTTACCTAACCCCAGTTACGGATCAGTGGGCGGTAGTGTGTGTGTGTGGCCCGCAGTCGCGTCGCGTTTTACATGATGCCGGCATCGATATCGATATCAGCGGTGAGGCTTTCAAATTTCTGGACACTCGGTTGTGCACGGTAGCGGGGTTGCCTGCGCGGATCTCGCGAGTCACGTATACGGGAGAGCTCAGTTTTGAGGTTGCCGTAGCCACGAGGCATGGTCTCACGCTCTGGAATGCGTTGATCGCCGCTGGACAGAAGTTTGACATTACGCCAGTAGGGTCGGATACCAGCATGTTGCTGCGCACAGAAAAAGGCTTTATCGCAGCAGGACTGGAGGGCGATGGCTATGCAGATATCTACGATGTAGGCATGGGGTGGCTGGTGTCTGAGAAAAAAGCAGACTTTGTCGGCAAGCGCTCATTAGAGAAAAACAGGCGTTCTGGCGGCAAAAGGCCTGAAGTGGTGGGGCTTCTTCCCCATGACAGAAACTTTGTACCGCCAAAGGGTGCCCCAGTTGTCGAGTACGGTGACGATCAAGACGAACCTCGGCAGATGGGTATGGTAACAATCGGATTTTACAGTCCTAACTTGGGAGGATCTATCGCACTGGCACAGCTACGCGATGGCCGCTCTTGTCTCGGCCAAACGGCGACCATCTTTACAAACGCCGGTGTTGAAACAGCCAGCATATGTGAGCCGGTATTTATCGATCCTGATGGCGAACGGATGCGAGGCTGATATGAGTGGATATAACGCCAAGCTGGATGCAATTCCTCGCAAGGGTATGCTCGATTTGCGCGGCGACGCTGAAGCGGTGCGCCTGTGCGGTGAAACTCTTGGTTGCAGATTTCCTGAAGAAGCGAACGCCAAAATCGCCGTGTCTGATCACAGTGCGCTGATCTGCCTGAGCGATGATCATTGGATTTTTGAAACGGCGGATGGTCTTCAGGTGGAAATCCTGCAACAGCTCGAACTGGCCGCCGCAGACCAGTTCCACTCGTTCTGCGATGTTTCGGATATGTATGCCCATCTTGTGCTGTCGGGGCCGGAGGCGATAGAGGTGCTTGCCCAGTGCGTAGCAATCGACATCCATCCGCGTGTTTTCGGACCCGGTTCGACTGCCCGCTGCGCTTTTGCGGATACCGTTGCCCAAGTATCCTGTCTTGACAGCAGCCCGGCTTACGAAATCAGCGTACTCAGTTCCTATGAACGCTACTCGATTGACTGGTTATTAATGGCTATCGGGAGCTAAGCCAGCAGATTGACTGCGTCGAAGACGCGGAGCCCTTCCGCGTTTAGCCAAGGTTGACGCTGCTCCCTAGCCGATTCGCTATGTAGCGGTACATGTCATAGATCGTACCTTCGAGGTCCGGCTTGGAGAGCCTGCCTGGCCTGTAGTAGCGGGATTGTAGCCCTTTCTGCAGCGTTTCTAGTTTCGCCTTATCCTCGAGATTGACTGTATCCATAAAGGCTATCTGCTCGTCAGTGATGGGGTTATCCTCGTCCAGTGAAGACATCCCCCAGCGAATATTTACGGCACTACTGGAGTTTGGGCTGAGGCAGAGGTAGATAAGAATACTGGGTGCTGCAGCGACCACAAGGTTCGGAAAAGCACCGAACATAAACGAGCACCGCTTTTCTTTATCGGTCAGCTTGGGCGGAAAGGGGCCGCGTTCCGGATAGTCGGGATCATAATAGGAGTAATAAGCGTTAAAGTGGCCGTTCGAAGGCACGTGCTCACACAGTGCTGTAGGGGTCAGAGGCCGAAGCGTCTTTGGATGGGTTACGTCGAGGTGATAGCCCTCCATAAAATTTTCGGCGAGACACTTCCAGTTCGTATTCCACGTAGTCTCCTTGGCAAACGCGTATGGTCTTTTGCCAATTTCGTAGTTATCAATATAGGGTGCTAACGCCCCCAGTCTTGGAGCGAGTGGCGTGGCGTCCCCGGAGAGATTCACAAAAAGAAAGCCCTGCCAGATTTCAGTCTTGAATGCGTGCAGCGCGCAGGAAGAAGGGTCAAATCCTTCGACGTCCTGCATGTGCGGTGCGCCCACCAGTCGGCCTTTCAGGTCATAAGTCCAAGCGTGATAACTGCAGCTGAAACGAGATTGGTTTCCGGAGCCGGACGCGACGATGTTGCCGCGATGGCGGCAGACGTTAGATAAGACCGATATCTGGCCGTCCTTGCTACAGGTAACCAGGAGTGGCTCACCCACCAGACTGGTTGTGTAATACTGCCCCGGTGCGGCGACCTCGTCCGCTCGTCCCAGACACACCCATTCCTTCCTGAAAATGTGCTCTTCTTCCAGCTGTGTAAATGCGTCTGACGTGTAATACGCACTGGGCATCGCCTGCGCATGTTCCACTGGCGTGGAGTGAGTTAGATCAAGCGCCTTTCGGATTTTTTCCACATCCGCATTCATGTTCGCTCCCCCATGCTTTGGACAAAATAACAATAACCGTGCTCTAATCAAAAGTAGACGGGGTGGTGCCCACCACCATGCTAACAGCCCGGTTATGTCACGTCCGTGGGTATGTTGATGACGCCTCGCAGGAAATGTTCTTGATGATCGGAAGTTACTCTCTTTTTTCGCAAAAACCCAGAACGGACGAAGAGGTCGCGGCGCAGATCAATCGCTACGCGACCATATCCTCCGCTATGTGGATGACTGTGGTCGGCACTCTGGGAATTTTATTTCTGCCGTTGATCGTCAGCGGACTCATTGACGATCTTGCTTTCACTAAGCAGCAGGCCGGTTACGTGGCGGCTGCCGAAATGGCCGGGGTGGCAATCCTGTCTGGCAGTGGCGTTTTTTGGGTGCGTCGGTTTGATTGGGTTGATGCTGCTGTTATGGCGACATTGCTGTTCGTTGCCGCAAACGTTTTTTCTGCGCTAACCGACTCATTCGCTGGCATGTTTGCTTTCCGATTCCTGGTTGGTGCTTCCAGTGGCGCCTTGCTTGCCATCGGGCTCGCTTGCCAAAGTGACAGCAAGAATGCCGATCGGATATTCGGCTACTGGGTGGCCTGCCAGATGACGGTGTCCAGTATTGGTTACCTCTCGCTTCCTCTTGTCAGGTCCTCGTGGGGAACCAGCGGCATGTTTGTTGCCCTAGCACTAATAGGCGTGACCGCCATTATTTCGATCTACTTTCTTCCACGACGCGGCGTTATGCGCATGTCCTTGACTGCTGCACCCGCGCTCTTGAATGCGAACAACATTCTTGCACTCGTTGGAGCGCTACTGTTTTTTACCGCGCAAGGCGGGATATGGGCTTTTGTCGAGAGACTGGGAATCGCCTCAAGACTATCGACAACTGAGATTAGCTTTGCTCTCGCAGTTTCCTCGTACTGTGGCATCGTGGGTGGACTGGCGCGAAACTGGATCGCCAACTTTATCGGCAGCGCTGGACCCTTCTATTTTGTCGTAGCAGGCGAGATTCTGATGCTATTGATGTTCGGGTTGGAGCATGGTCAGTTTCTGTATGCTCTTGCCGTATGCATGCTGCAGTTTTTCTGGGCTATGGGTATGGCGTCGCTGCTAGCGGGATTGAATATTATCGACGACTCTGGCCGACTGATTTTGTTGATGATGGCAACAGCGAAAGTCGGCTATTCAATGGGTCCGGCTTTGATGGGCTGGCTAATTTTTGACGATGATTACACCTTCATGTTGGCGACGTCCGGCGCATGTGTCGTGATCGGCATGGTGATCTGTGTTGTCCTCGTCAATCAGAAATCCAGTACGCCGGCTGTCGCTTCGTCTGCCGATTAGAAATAACGTTTACCTGCAATTGTTGATGACATTACTTCCGCATCGACCGGCAACGGTCTTTCCAGTACCTGCAATACCTTTTTCCGGTATAGCGCGACGTCATGGTCAGCAATGTTACTGATTGCCCTGCAATCCCGTGTCTCCAATGCTGCAATAATCTCAGCGTGATCCAATTTCAATACGGCGAAATGCGACTCCCAGTCATCGTCAATCAAGGATTTGTGAACAAGCGCTGACAGGCGTGAGCCGAATTCACGAAGTTTAATGTAGGAGTCGTACAGAAATTTGTTCGAGCACCCCTCGGCGACCAGACCGTAAAACCTATCGTTTAGTTTTTTAATGGTCGCGATATCCTTATCAAGATAGGCAGTCGCGATATCCTCTTCCACCCCCCTAATGGTGTCGATTTGGTCGCTGTCAATCCGACTGGCACTGAGAATAAAGATCGTTCTTTGAGTAATTTGATAAGCCTCAAAAAATGCGCTGATTTCATCAAGCGTCAGCGTGCTTACATAAGCGCTGCGACGAGGCTCTATCGTTACAAGTTTGTCACCCGAAAGTCTCCGTAGCGCTTCTCGGACGGGCGTTCTGCTGACCTCAAAGCGTCTCATCAAGTCGCTTTCTTCCAGCAAGGATTCCGGTGGTATCTCGGCGTTTAGGATGTCTTCTTTGAGTGACGTATAGATAGACTCCGCGAGGACTCTACTCGTGCTTCCAGCTACTTTAGTCATTATGAAATTATTTTTGCGCTAGAGCATCGAGTACTTGGATACGGTAACCATCTGGGTCTGAAAGATAGGCGGCCCGAGCACCACTGACTAGGTCGTGGTCCGATACTTTTGGCGAAATCCCCATTGCCTGTGCCCTCGAAAGCACATCGTCAAGGTTTTCGCAGGCAATAGCCAGCCTTTCAAATCCTGATTTGTCACCAGTGTAATAACTGAAATCCGGGTCGTTTTCTGTTCCCCAGATGTGCTGCAACTCAAGTATTGTGTATGGACGACGCCAGAGCCACTCACGGTTGTCGATGTGATCAACGTCTGGTTCTGGTGGTGATTCATTTGTGGCCGCGAAAAAATACAGTGTAAATTGCCTGGAATCTACGGTCTGTCTTGACAGCAAGCGCATTCCAAATAGGTTTTCATAAAAGTCCCGGCTCCTGTCAATGTCTCTGGCGCGCAACGTGATTAAGGAAAAAGTCGGTTTCGTTCCCAGAGGGAAATCGAGGCAAATTTGACCCACAGTATGATGATGCGCGAAGTCGTGCTGTATCAGCTCGATACAATAGCCATCAGGGTCAGAAAAATGGCACAGGTAGGCGATATCTGGTACTTGACGCGGGGTATCGACGTCGATGCCGAGAGCCAACAAACGATCTCTCGCGATGTCAACATCCCTTACCGCGATCGCAATTTTCCAATAGCCTTCCGACGGGTCGGGCTGCTTGGCAACCGTGGCTGGCGGTTGTGATGGCCGGTGTGCCAGCACCAAAAAGCAGTTATTTCCGGGCACAGCCAGCGAAGCTTCTTCCCCGGTTTTTGCCTGTTCTTTGCTGTCGTACGCCAACACATAGTGGGTGTCATCGCCATCGCAATGTTGACTTATCAGTGTGAAACCAAGCTTATCGGTATAGAAAGGAAGGCTTTCAGACGGCTCAGAAATTCGCAGCACATGTTGCGCGAGGCTGATTTGGGGCAATCGGTCAGGTGCCATTTTTCATTCCCGCTTTAATCGTCAAAACCGCCGCAAGTAATGATGGTATTCCCAATCTGATACGTGGTTTTGGTAGCTCAGCCATTCCAGGCGCTTTGTTTCTGTCCAAGCGGTAAACATTTCATCTCCGAATACTGTTCGGCCAAGAGGATCGCTTTCGAACTCATCAATGGCTTCCGCTAATGTTCTCGGCAGCCACCTCACGCCCGCAGCTTCCCTTTCACGGTCCGATTTCAGGTAGAGATTTTCCCTGTGAGGTGAGCCCGGATCTATTCCCTCTGAAATTCCCTCGAGGCCCGCGGCAACCATCATCGCAATTCCGAGATAAGGATTGCAGGCGCTGTCCGCAGATCGTAGTTCGATGCGGCCTCCACCTGAAGGAATGCGAACCGTGTTGGTTCGGTTGTTGTTGCCATACGAAACAAAACACGGTGCCCAGGTATAGCCTGAGCTGCTGCCTTTCATTATCAGGCGTTTGTAGCTGTTAACCGTTGGTGCAGCAATAGCCTGAATTGCCGGCAAATGCTTCATGACACCACCAACGAACTGGTACCCCAGCTCAGTGAGCCCGCAGCCCCTTGGGTCTTCGTTTTGTCCGACGTCAAACAGGTTTTGACCGTCCTTGGTGGCAAGTGACACGTTGTAGTGCGCACCGCTACCCGCTTTATCAGCAAACGGCTTTGGCATGAATGTCGAGTAGGCACCGTATTTACGGGCGATTTCGTGGGTCATCACTCTTAGGAAGACAAAGCGGTCTGCCATGGTCAGTGCATCGGTATAGTCGAAGTCAATTTCGAACTGCCCGATGCCATCCTCGTGATCGAAAGAATAAACGTCCCACCCGAGTTCATTCATTGCATCGACAGTGTCACCCATCCAGCGGTCGAGATTGTCCATGAGTCGCACTGCATCGTAGGCTGGTTTCTCGAGGTTCTGAAGTGTGCTGACAGGGCAGAGTGATGCGTCGTCGTCCTGGAAAACGAAGAACTCAGCTTCGATCCCGCAGTTGACCTGAAAACCCATTTCGCTGGCTTTCTTCAATACTCTTTTCAGGATACCGCGGCTGCACGGAGGAAACGGCTGTTGCTGATAGTGCAAATCGCTGGCGAACCAGGCACTGTCGTTCCGCCAGGGTACTATCATGCATGAGTCAGGGTCCGGATGCGCCGCCACTTCGTCGTCTGCGACGTCCTGTGGCACTCCGTCAAGTGCCGCACCGGTGAATAGCTCAGACCCCGATAGCATGCGTTGTAGATGCGCAATTGGCACCATTTTTGTTTTCGGTATTCCGTGCATATCGACAAAAGCCGGAATGAGATACTTGACCTCGTTTCTCGCCAGCTTTTCCGCCAGGCTCTCGGTTATTTGATCATTCACGCCAAATTCCTTTGATTTACCGTCGCTTCTTAATAAAAGCATCAGTGATTGAATAGAGGAATGGTCGGTGCTACCGCCCATCTCTCACGATAGGGGCGCTTCCTCCACAAGTGCCTTTTCCAGCAGCGAGGCGAGGGAAATCACGCAGCTTTCCAGAACGAATTGCCCCTGTTCCTCTGTCCCCTTGCTCCCTTCACCCACGCCGCCGCAGTGGCTTTCCTTGTCAACGGTGTAGGAAAAGAAGCAGTCTGCCGAGCGATTCGGTTCGTCCTGAGCCTTCGCCATGTTTACGAGGTCAGGGCGCAAATGCATCATCAAGGAGGTCTCTGCGTTATTCGCGTGCCAGTTGTCGCCCGCATCTGCGGTATAAAAAGCCTCTACGTCCTCCGTCAACTCCCATATCGAACGCAGTGCGATCTTCATATCTGGAATATCGTTACGAATATTTTCCAGGGCACAGCGTAACGGCGCAAAGTTGGTGACGTGGCCATTGAGAATGAGAAAACGCTTGTACCCTGCAGAACTCACCCACTCAGCAAGTTCGGAGATAATAGTGGCGAGTGTTTGGGGGCGGAGTGGCAGGGTACCGGGCCACTTTTTGGAGTGTCCAAGTGAACAGCCGTAGGCTATTGGCGGTAGCATCGGTATGCCCGTTTTGGCGGATACCCCCGAGGCGATGGCCACTGCGGAAATCGTATCGACGCCTGTGGGAAGGTGCAGCCCGTGCTGCTCGGTGGCACCGACCGGGAGAATGACCATGTCCATCCCCGAGTCACGAATGGCAGCAATTTCCTCCCAACTCAGCTCGTCCCACAGCACCGGCTTTTGATTTTCTAGCATAGTCCTCTCCAAGTATCGGGAGTGTCGCATCAAGACGCATCCGCAGGTACTTGCGTCCCTGCAGCAATCTCGTTACGTTACGTATACATCAAGTATATGAAAGTCTCCACCGTTTTATAGCTGAGGAAGTCATCAATATGAAGCAACGGCTAACGGAACCTTATCAAGGCTATTTCAGGCAGCAAAATCTGCAACCGGATCTGGAAATAACACAGACGGGACCGAAGACGCCTGGTGGTGAATATTTGCGCCGGGCCTGGCAGCCCGTAGCCCTATCTGAAGAGGTCGGAGAGCATCCATTACTGGTTGAGATAATGGGCGAGGAATTGGTTCTCTTCAAAACAACGAAGGGTGTCTATGGGCTCATCGAAAAGCATTGCGCGCATCGCGGTGCGTCACTGGAATACGGTATTGCCACCGACAAGGGGATAAGGTGCTGTTACCACAGTTGGCTGTTTGCACCGGATGGCAGGATACTCGAAACGCCAAATGCGCCCTGTGGCGTGACTCTCGACAACTTCTTTCATGGCGCCTATCCCGTCGAAGAGTATAAGGGCATCGTGTTCGCCTATATGGGGCCGCCAGATACAAAGCCGGACTTCCCTGTGCTGGATACCTATAACGACTATCACGGCGAAGAAAGCCAAATGGTTCCATACTCGCTGCACTACCCATGTAACTGGCTGCAGATTGCAGAAAATACCCAGGATCCGATTCACAGTTGCTTTTTACATACCTCGGTCAGCGGCACCCAATTTGATGACTCCTGGGGCGTGATACCGACAATTGACTGGGTCGCTACGCCCTATGGAATGATGAACGTCAATCTCCGTCGATGGGAGGACAATATATGGTTGCGAACGACCGAAACAATATTGCCTAACTACAATCAGGCAGGGGCTTTCTGGGAGCGACCCGACGAAGAAAAGGCCTTTCAGCGGGTCGCAATGACGCGTTTTTTCAGGCCGATCAACGATACTGAAACCCAGGTCATGGGGTGGCGTTTCTTTAACGACGTTGTTGATCCACAGCATAAGGGCGACCCAGGTGCTGTGGGTAAAGAAAAAATGGACGCGATAGGTCAGTTGGATGACCGGGACTATTTGAGTCAGCAAAAAGAACCGGGCGACTTTGAGGCCATCACATCCCAGGGGCGCATTAACATCCATGACCGGGAAACGCTGTTGGTGTCTGATCGTGGCGTTTCGATGATGCGAAAACTGGTGCGAAAAGGTGTTCAAGCCGTTCGCGACGGGGAAGAATTTGTATCATTGCCGCGTCATTTCTCGGGCGTTATTCCCACGTTTACACAGGACTCGGTTGCCAGGCGGCCGGCGCTAGAGGGTGTGGACGACGACAAACTGATCCGCGAATACGGTTTGCGATATGCACAAATCGTTATCGAGTCAGCCAAATCAAGCCCAGACGAGCGCCGAGACTACCTGCAGGAAAAGCTCAATGAGCTCGATATCCAGAGCGTTGAATAATAACGATCCGTCCATTCTCTAACAGGAATTCACGCATGCTTCGATGTGCAATTGTCGGTTTGGGAAGGTGGGGCCAGCTGCTGGTCAATTCATGTATGGAGCGGGGAGAGCCAAAGGGAAATGCCCTGGTCTTTACCCACGCAGTCGTCAGGTCGGCCGGGAAATACGATGAGTATTGCAGCCAACAGTCATTAACGGCGGTAACCGATTACCAGCGTCTGGTGGAGAGTCACGATATCGACGCTGTTGTGCTCGCAACGCCGCACAGTCAGCACTTTGAGCAGATCATCACAGCGACGGCACACAACAAGCACATTTTTGTGGAGAAGCCATTCACCATGGGGGCGGAAAACGCCCGTAATGCTGCAGAAAGTGCG
This sequence comes from Luminiphilus sp., assembly GCA_016779445.1. Lineage (GTDB taxonomy): Bacteria > Pseudomonadota > Gammaproteobacteria > Pseudomonadales > Halieaceae > Luminiphilus. The sequence continues at coordinate 24,417 of JADHNP010000013.1, forward strand.
CAAAATGCCGGCGTTATTATTGCCGTTGGACACAACCGGCGTTTTCTTCCGGCTCTTCAGGAGCTGAGGGCTATGATCGACGCAGGCAAGTTGGGAACAATTACCCACATGGAGGGAAACTTTTCGGGTCCCTTTGCGCTTGGTTACGAATCATCGATGTGGCGTGCGAACGCTGACGAGAGTCCGGCCGGAGGAATGACTGCGATGGGGATACACATTGTTGATGCACTCATTTACCTTGGCGGCCCGATCGCCGGCGTCAATGCGCAGAGCCAAGGCTCGGTACTAGATGTCGACATCGACGATACAACATCTGTACTGATGCGCTTTGAGAACGGGATATCAGCCTATCTGAGTACATTGTGTGCGACGGCAAGGCAGTGGCGGCTGCAGGTCTTTGGGACTCAGGGCTGGGCACAGTTGCGCGATCATCACATTCTTGATTTCTGTCCCGTGGGCCAGCAAGAAGCGAAGACGACCACTTATGCGCCAGTTGATATTGAACGAGCTGAGCTGGAGGCTTTTGCCGGTGCTTGCCGGGGCGGAAAGCCCTATCCAGTAACGTTGGAGGAGGCGGTTCACGGCATCGCCGTGCAGGATTCAATCATTGAGTCGGCAGCTACACCTTCGCCCCTCTATCCAGTAGAACGGCAGGGTGGCTTTCATCCGCCTTCCCGCAGTGATCGACCGTTCACAAAAAAATAACCACCTGAAGAACCATTTTTTAGTGCTTGCTCGCCATCGCATACGTCTTTTGGAGATTAGCTGAATGACAGATCATCACGCCGGTTCTGCATGGGAATTTTGGATTGACCGGGGCGGCACCTTTACCGATATTGTTGCCCGACGTCCGGACGGCACGACGGCTATTCACAAGTTGCTGTCTGACAACCCCGAGCAATATCGCGATTCAGCAGTGCAGGGTATCCGAGACATTCTTGGCGTCGAGCAGACCGATAAGGTGCCAATTGAAAAAATTCGCGCGATCAAGATGGGCACAACTGTCGCAACAAATGCGCTCCTAGAGCGGAAAGGTGAGCCGACGCTACTCCTGACTACAAAAGGTTTTCGCGATGCGCTCCGTATTGGTTATCAAAATCGCCCCGATTTATTCGCGCTCAACATCGAGCTTCCGGAGCAGCTTTACGCCGCAGTCCAAGAGGTCGATGAGCGTATCACCGCAAGTGGTGAAGTCCTGGTCGCACTGGACGAGTCTGGTGCCCGAGCCAGTCTGCAAAAATTTTATGATCAGGGACTACGCAGCGTAGCAATTGCCCTGATGCACGGATACCGTTATCACGATCATGAAATTCGGCTTCTTGAGTTGGCGCAGTCTATAGGTTTTTCCCAAGTATCTGCGAGCCATCGTGTCAGCCCGCTCATGAAATTTGTGTCACGGGGCGATACGACTGTGGTCGATGCGTACCTGTCACCGATACTGCGCCGTTACGTCGAACAAATCTCCTCGGAGTTTGACGGGCTCGCCAGTCACAGTGGGCGCCTGAAGTTCATGCAGTCGAACGGCGGACTCACCGACGCTAGGTATTTCGATGGGAAAGACGCTATTTTGTCGGGCCCGGCAGGTGGCGTAGTCGGCATGGCTCGAGTCTGCGAAATTGCTGGTTTTGACAGGGTCATTGGTTTCGATATGGGAGGAACATCCACGGACGTCAGCCACTATGGCGGTGAGTTCGAGAAGGTGTTCCATGCCAATGTGGCAGGTGTCCGTATTCGCGCGCCGATGATGTTGATTCATACGGTGGCGGCAGGTGGCGGGTCGAAACTCCATTTTGATGGAGCGAGATACCGGGTTGGCCCTGATTCTGCGGGCGCTCACCCCGGGCCAGCCAGTTACCGCAACGGAGGGCCGCTGACCGTTACCGATTGTAATGTCATGCTCGGCAAGCTGCAGCCTCAGCTGTTCCCAAAAATATTTGGTCCAGGGGCAAACCAGGCTCTCGATAAGGACGCCTGTGCCGCCAAGTTCAGCGAACTCGCCGAAGCCATCCGGTTGGAAACCGGGAATGATCGCTCTCCCGAACAGGTTGCCGCAGGATTTCTAGAGATTGCGGTACAGAATATGGCGAATGCGATTAAAACAATTTCGGTACAGCGAGGCTACGACGTCACCACCTACACGCTCTGCTGTTTTGGTGGTGCCGGTGGCCAGCACGCCTGTTTTGTGGCCGACGCACTCGGCATTAGCCGTATATTTTTACATTCTTATGCGGGCGTTTTATCTGCTTATGGCATGGGTTTGGCAGACACAATTGTCAGCCGTCATCAGGCGGTAGAAGCGATTTTTGATAGTGACCTGATGAACGAGCTCGGAGTGGTTTACGAGGACCTCGAAAGACAGAGCAGGGAGGAACTGGCAGAGCAGGGAGAGGCAGGCGAAAAAATCTCTGTGAAGCGGTCTGTGCATCTCCGTTACGAGGGGTCGGATACGGCGATTATTGTCAACGGGGACGAATTCGATGACGTTGTTTGTGAGTTTGAAAAACTGCACAAAATGCGCTTTGGCTTTATTTCGCCTAACAAGAACCTCATTGTCGAATCCGTAGAAGTTGAAGCGATCGCGATGGCCGCCTCTGTTCGTATCGAAGCCCATGGCGACACACAGGATTGTTCAGAAAAGAAAATAGAAAGTATTGAGTGTTTCATGGAGGATCGGTGGCGCACGACTCCGGTATACGAACGAGCATTCCTGTCCCCAGAGTTAATGATTGATGGGCCTGCTGTCATCCTCGACCCTGTCAGTACGATAGTCGTTGAACCCGGTTGGCGTTGCAGTACGACAACGGGTAACGACATCATTCTCGAGCGTTTCCGAGAAAAAGAAGACGATACATCGACGGGCGAGACAGTCGATCCGGTGATGCTCGAGGTATTCAATAACCTGTTCATGTCCATCGCAGAACAAATGGGCGTTGTTCTCGAGAACACGGCTGCGTCAGTTAACATCAAGGAGCGGCTGGATTTTTCCTGTGCGATATTCGCTCCAGACGGGTCACTGATTGCCAATGCGCCGCATATGCCCTCGCACCTTGGGTCGATGGGGGAGACGATAAAGACAGTCATTCGTGAACGTGAGGGCGATATTAATGCAGGCGACGCCTACATTCTGAATGCACCATACAATGGCGGTACCCACCTGCCCGACGTAACGATAGTAAAGCCGATTTTTTCTGTCGAGGGTAAGTTGCTATTTTATGTCGCATCGCGGGGTCATCACACTGACATCGGCGGCACAGTGCCTGGTTCTGCGCCTGCAAATTCGACGAGTATCGAAGAGGAAGGGATTCTTATCGATAACTTCTTGCTTGTTGAGAATAATAACTTTCGTGAAGACGAGATTTACAATGTGCTGACTGCCGGCAAGTGGCCTTCACGCAATCCGGAGATGAATATTGCGGACTTCAAGGCTCAGTTGGCAGCGTGTGAAAAAGGAGCCTATGAACTCGGTCTCATGGTCGAACATTATGGTGCCGATACCGTCCATTCCTACATGCGTCACGTTCAGGACAATGCTGAAGAGGCGATTCGCCGGGTTTTGGAGACACTGGAGGACGGTAGTTTTGAGTACGAAATGGACTGTGGCAGCAAAATTTGCGTGTCCATAGCGGTGGACCGAGAAAAACGCGAGGCCACGGTTGATTTTGCGGGCACCAGTGCCCAACACCAGGGGAACCTGAACGCGCCCAAGGCCGTCGTTTACGCTGCCGTGCTGTATACATTTCGCTGCCTCGCGCGGGACAAGATCCCCCTCAATGAGGGCTGTCTCCGGCCATTGAACGTTCTGATCCCAGATAACAGCATGATCAGCCCTGAATATCCGGGCGCCGTCATATCAGGCAATACTGAAACCGCTCAGGCCCTGGTGGGCACCTTATTTGGTGCCTTGCGGGTTGCCGCCTCGTCGCAAGGGACAATGAACAACTTTATCTGGGGTAATGAGGAATTCCAGTACTACGAGACAATCTGCGGCGGATCGGGCGCAACCCCTGATCACGATGGTGTCGACGCTGTACAGACGCACATGACCAATTCCCGGCTCACCGACCCCGAAATACTCGAGTGGCGCTTTCCAGTTCTGCTGGAATCTTTCGAAATTCGCCACGGTTCTGGTGGTAATGGTAAGCGGAAGGGCGGCAACGGTGTTGTGCGACGCGTCAAATTCCTATCCGATTTTAAAGCCAACGTCCTATCCGGGCACCGCCGAATTCCGCCGTATGGGTTAGATGGTGGGGAGAGCGGGGAAAACGGAGTGAACTTCGTCGAACATCATGACGGATCAGTGACGCAGCTATCGGGTATGGATCAGATCGCGCTACAACCCGGGGACGTCTTTGTGATCAAGACCCCCGGCGGAGGGGGTTACGGGGAGAAAAAGTAGTGACTATTGTGCCGTCCCGTTCATGACAGGCCTTGAAAATAGGCCGTCGAAAGAGACTCGCGTTGCCGACGATACAAGGTGTGTGCCCGACGGTAAGCCTTGAGACTGTCTAATTTGCCGCGGTGGATCACAGCGACTATGCCGCATCCGCCGGGTCGAGCAAGACTGCGTCCACCTCGGCATCAAAATCGATAAAACTTGATTGGACCAGAGTGCCGGCTGCGCTGGGCGCTTTACACTACTCGCGATACACACGATCGAATTCGCCACAATCTTTATGGCGACACAGGTAGACGTTGACTATGTCGTCCGGCTTCAGTCCCCTTGCTCCCGCAACGGCCATCAGGTTCGCGAGCGTCTGGTGCACCTGTATCTCGAACGAAGCCTCGCTAAGGCGCTGCCCTTCAGTTTGGCGTGGCGTCTGCCCGGATATAAAAACCAAGCTTCCCGCAGCCCCGACAGCCCGCCATTTATACAGGGCCCGCTCGGGAGTGTAGAATCGCTGCAGCCAGAGAAAAAGGAGATGGCGATGACCATGTTGCTAGATACGGCTCTGCATCTGAGCCTAGTTGTTCTGCCAGCAATTTGTCTTTTCTGGGCCCTGAGTAAGCTGGGGCTGGAAAGCGTTGTGGATGCATTTGGCGGGACCCTCGGTGCGCTAATCTTCACGGCTTGGATGGTCGCTACCATTCCCATCGCTTTCGATCTGGGATTGTGGGGAGAGCTTAAAGTTGAGAGGATCGCCCAAGAGGGGAAGTAGATCGGGTAAAGCCCTCGGATTGAATAGTCTTCAAATCATTTTATGGGGTGTCTGGTAAAAGTCTATGTCCCACATGAACTTACGCTATCAACAGCAGCATTGTGAGTTAACGCTCAGCGAGGGCGTGGCGGAATATCGGTCATATCTCCGAGATATCGACAGAAAAGCGATGACCGATGGAGAGGATTCCCGGCTGATTTTGGAGCATGACGCAACACACGTGATTTTTGGGATGGATACCTCGTTGGAGCAGGAGGCCGGCCTTGATACGTGGCTTATTTTCGGATGCCAATTTAAATGGCGGTACCTGCGGGGTTATTCGCAGCTGCCTGAGATTAAGGCCTTATACCAAGCGTTAATGACTGAAGGCGGCTGGCGCTTATTTCTGAAACTCTATTGGAAGTGCCTCGGTTTGAAGTGGCGGATCTTTCGCCGAACTCGACGTATGAGTCAAAAGTGGCCCTTTCAATTCCCCGAGGAGTGGCTGGCTCTGCCTATTTCAGCGTTGAGAGAACGTCACGGCATCGACATCCTCACTTACGAAGAGCGCGACACCGGTGATTTACTCGAATGGAGCGGACAGTATTGATTGGTGTAGCCACCCCCCTGGTACTGAGGCCTCCGCGTTAGTGCTTCCCAACCCGTCGTCGCGTGAGACGGGCGCATGCAAAATGTCCATGGTCCCATGTCTTTTGGCCCAACATCACAGGAGGCTTTTATTGATGAATGGCCATATATGATTCCGGCCGCCGTGATGACGGCAGGGTCACGGCATTGTTCAAGACGCTCAACTTGTTGGAGGGAGCGTGGGACTCATGCGTTGCCGTAGACGGCGGAAATCTTGTTTGCTCTCGTGCAAGGGTTTAGTACCCCCGCTCAAAATCGGTAGCGGATTTTATATATCCACCGTCCGGTGTGTGGGCCTTGGGGATATCGTTGGCTATCAGCCCTAAACCATCTGGTTGTGGCAGGTTATGATAATTCAATTTGCTGCCGCTGCTTGCGAACACCCAGAGTGGGGTCGTGTCGACTCGGCGAAGATTGAGTCGAGCGGGAAGCAATAAAAAGACGAGGGTAGAGATCGGGACACTTTTCGCAAAGAGTATTTACCGCAAGATAACGTCGCGCGCGGGTAATTGCGGTTAAGGCGTGGACTCGCCTTAATTCACTACCGAGGTGCCGCCATCAACTGGAATGACCTGACCGGTAATGAAGGCTCCTGCGGGTGAGGCCAGCATAATGGCGATACCAGCAATATCGGTGGCTTTTCCCCAGCGACGCATGGGAATGGTCTGCAGTTCGGCCTCATAGGCTTCTTGATCATTACTTAGGAATTCAGTCATCTTTGAAAAAAAGCGGCCGGGAGCAATAGCGTTCACGCGAATGTGATCTTTTGCCAATTCGGCTGACAGTATGCGAGTGAGTTGATGAATACCTGCTTTAGAGACTGCGTAACTGAAGTTGTCGACAGCGTTCCCCACCATACCGGCGATGGAGCCAATGTTGATAATGCTAGCGGTGCTGTCGGCACTGGCGTTTGCCTGTAGCAATGGTGTCAGGGCCTGAATCAGGAAAAAAGGGCTTTTGGTATTAACGTTCATCGTTTTATCCCAGCCTTGCTCTGGGAACTGGCCAAAGGGTGCCCCCCAACCAGCGCCTGCGTTGTTAACGAGCACATCGATATGCTGCTCGCAAGAATTCAACTCGGATACGAGATTCTGGAGCCCCTCAGAGGTTGCAACATCACCGGGGATGGCAACGCATTCGCCGTACTGACTCAATTCTGCCGCGGCGCTGATGCAGGCATCACGCTTTCGGGCAGTGATGTACACACGCTTGGCGCCTGCCTCTAGGAACCCTTGCGCCATAAACGAACCCAGCCCGCGGCTACCCCCCGTAACAACACAAATTTTGTCTTGCATGGAAAACAAGGATTCAATCATTCTTTCTTGCCTTTTTTATGAGCGCCAGATTATGAGAGTGTACCCCTCGTTTGTGACACCAAGCTCGCTTTTAGTCATTAGCAACTGATACCTAACCGAGCAGGGTGTGGATAATATAGCCAGCCACAATAGACATCAGGATGACTATGAAATCCCCTCTGAGCAAGGCATAGAATATCGGCACACAGAGTGCCGCCGCGAGTAGGACTGATCGGTTCAGAGTGTGTTATCTCTTATCAACATGAAGAGGCATCTGCGATGCTGAAAATGCTGACAGTGGGTGCGTCCCTGCAGACGTCTGTGGCTCTATCCAAGGTGCCGACCGCTTGTCTGCTCTGCAGATATTTTCCGTAGTTTTCTTTGGCGTTCCATCGCTCGGTGATGACCCGGTTGTTCGAATCTTCTAGGTTATCGGTCAGGTCTGTAGTTTGGAGTCCGTCAAAGGTTTTGGTGGGCCTGAGCTTTTCGTTGAGTAGCGCTGTGAAGCCGTCTCGCTCTCGGTCCTTAAAATGCCCCCGTAGCAAAATGTTTACCGTCATGTCAGTCTCTTCGGCGGTGTTTCGGCCTGTTTCAATACTCTGCTGTGTGTCTCAATGAGTATATAGCGTTCTTGCAGTAGATGGCCTCAAATCACCCTTTATGGGCTTCTGATGAAATTACAGTTATTCTTCATTAATCCAACGCAAATGATCAACAGGAGATCAATATGAAGTACCTCGCTTTTGCGATTCTTGCCGTTTGTGTCGCTGGGTCGGCTATTGCTGACGACCATAGCGCCAATTTATCTTTTGAGCCGCGTCAAGAAAGTGCACCAATGGCTCTTACATCAATACATCTGTCTCAGGGCGGTGGAGTGATAACTGCAACAGGGGAGATGGGTAAATACGGTCGTGTTTACACGACCTACACGCTGACAGCTGATCCGGGCGGCATGCAGGGCACTGTACTGGGAGAAGGTAGGGGAGCAATGGAGGACGGTACATTTGCGTCAGGCTCTGGTTCGGGCGCTTACTACCGAGAAGGAACGAAATTCACCATGCACATTTTTTTCAAAATCAGTGATGGCACTCAGAACCTCGATAAAATTGTGTTCGACGCCGCTACAGGTGAATTAACGCATGATGCTTATATCGTGAAATGAGCCTGAGATTCTATTGTTAAAGAGTATTACTGCCCGCCTTGTGCGGGCTTTTTATTTGCGCTCCTGAAAGTGAGTTGACCGCCCTTCGGAGTGTTTCAACACACCGCCTTAGCCTTTAGGAACCCCGTAGGTAATCTATCTCGATGCATCTCCCAAATTAACGTTGAGTGGCCGACAACTCTATGCGCTTTCCTTAAGCGAAGTTCGGTACTACCATGCTGGCGGCGTCGTGGTCAGCGACTTAATTGCTTCGAATATTTTTCGCGTCGTTTCAAGAAGCCTGTTCTACGTAAAAAAAGCGGACTTCCTAGCGATTTTTTTGAGTGGTTTATCAAATCAGTCATGGCTAAGTATTCACGGGAGATGCAGTGACAATAAAACGCCTTTCTCGCATAGCCCTCTTGGCCGCGGCGCTACTGCCTGTAGCGCACCTGACTTCTTTGGGAGTGATGGAGGCGAGTGGTTTTATCTTGCTGGTGGCGAGTGGCGCGCTTTTTGCTTTGGAGTCCAGTGTGAATCCCTCGGCCTCGCTGGAGAGAATTCACTCTGGCGCCGCTATGCCTATTGTGGGATACGCCGCTTTGACCCTGCTAAGCATCGGTGTGATGTTGGACCAGCCTCATGATCAGATAGCTGCGCTCCGCGAACTCAAATGGGTGCTCTATTTTTTTGCCTTTTTGTACTTTTTTGACCGTTTTTGGAGCGACGCGTGGAGGCGCTATATTCCTGTGCTGTCGAGTGCCGTGGCATTGATGGGACTCTTCGGACTTTGTCAGTTTGTATACGGGTGGGAATGGCCGCGACCAGAGTCAGTTTTGTCACCTTGGGGCGAGTACTTTCGTGTAACTGGATTTTTCAATCAGCCCCAATCCTTTGCTGGTAACTTGGGCATGGCAACATTGTTTTTGCTGGGCTTCACAATGAGTCATTTTGAAAGGGGATCGAGAGTCGTCGAGAATCCACCTTTTCATCTGCTGGCATTCGTGATCATGGGCTTGCTAGGTGTCATACTCACGTTGACACGTTCCGCTTGGCTCGGTGCTGCTGTCGTAGCGGTGCTCGCGTTCGGCCGAGTCAAAACAAGTTGGGGTGCTATTACCCTCGTGGTTTTCCTGGTGCTTACGGGTATAGGTTGGTATTCCGGCTCGCCATTCAGCGACAGATTATCAAGCGATGTAAGCGTCAACGAAGAGAGTATCGAGATTCGCCAAGAGCTATGGGAGGCTAATTGGCGTATGTTTCAGGACTCTCCCTATTTAGGGATTGGGCCGGGTCAGAATCTCAGTCGGCTTGAAGAGTATTACCAAGAGGCCGAGGTTGAATATGGGATTATTGACCGGGCGCACAACAACATATTGGAGCATCTGGCTGGCCAAGGCCTCTTTGTAGCGGGCTTCTATTTGATCTTCTCAGGTTATTTTCTATGGGCAGCTTATTGCGTCTCAGTTCGGCAGGACGCAGATCGCTTTGTGAGAAGTATCGGCGCAGGGAGTCTTTGTGCTCAGGTTTATTTTCATATTTTAGGGTTGGTGGATAGCAATTTCTTTGATCAAGAGGTCAAAAATATTATCGTGTGGGTCTGGGCACTGACTGCTGCTGCGTATGGCCGCAATAGAGAGCCTGCCGTAACCTGAAGAGCTGAAGTCACTCTGGCTGCAACTCACTGACTTAGCGCTAGAAATTGGCAGATCGATAGGCTATTCATCGTGGTGGGGTCAAATCGTATACCCTTTGCCTATTCTTGCTACTGAATATAAGACTCGGAAGCCAATTCTGACAAAGTGAAGACGGTGTTTTTGAGCGCGAAGGCGTTCAACGGGTTTTGAGCAGCATAATAATTGAAGATGCGGTCGGCCTGCAGATGCACAGGCGTTTGATATGTCACAAATTTCTCAGCCGCCGATGCGGACACTGCATAGGCGTGTGCGCCGAGCACCTTGCCCATCTGATAGACGTCCGGTGAGTGGGATCGCATGCAGATGTTGTCGATCCAACTTCGGCTGACCTTATGCCAGTTGGCGACCCGTAGGTAATGAAACCCCAGGTAGATCTGCTGTTGGAGACGGTAGCGTAGAGTCGGCAGCTTGTGGCCATAGTAGCCCAACATCAACAGTTCCCAATCTTCGGGTAGTTGCCCAATAACACTGTCAAAGTATTGCAGTTGGTCAGGTTGCGGTAGGACGTCATCTTCCAGAATCAGTATCCGCTGATGCCCCTCATCCAACATGTTTTGATAGATATTGCGGTGAGACAAGGCGCAGGCGACCTCTCCCAGATTCATTGAACGTGAGGTTCTCTTGGTGTGTCTGTGCGCTACATCGTCATAGATTTGTTGTTCTATCACCTGTGTGGAGGAGTAGTCCTTCTTATCTGTTCCCCAGAAATAACACCAGTTGAGCCCATCTAGTACCTTGGCGACATTGGCATGTCGTGCGGTAGTGTGGGGCAGACTCAATACATAAATCTTGTCGAAATACCGATTCAGCGGTTGGAATATATCTGGCGTCATCGCACTACTAAGGCTATTGGTTACTCTGTATTCGACTTGTCGCGGTGAGAGGCTTGGCTTAATGACCACAGCGCAGCGTATTTGTGGAAGGCGTATTGACTGAGTATAACAGCCATCAGAAGGCCTCGTTGGCCGTCCAGAAATCCCCCGCGGATCACGTATTGATGCAGAAAGTCGACAATGCTGCGCAAAAAAGCGAAAGTAATCGAGCTCTTTCGCCCAGCCTTGTCTTTTTCACCTGCACCCAGAACCCCATATTTCAAATGTTTTTCAATCACATGTTGGTAATCACGCCAGCTATGGTGAATAAGAGGAGACTTGAGTATCCGAATTCGATATTCAGGTAGGAGCAATGTTTCATGAACACTGCGGTCCTTAAAACGCGCTCCAGTTTTTTCAAATAATTTTCCCTGAGGGGTCGCATAACGGCCGTGTTTGAGAGGCGCTCCAAATAAGTAGGTGTGCCAGGGAAATTTTAGAAAGTTAGCGCCCAGGTTGGGTTCGCTCAGCACAGAGTCAATTTCGTGTTTAAGCGCTTCAGTTACAACTTCGTCTGAGTCCAGAGATAGCACCCAGTTGTGCTCACACCAGTCCAGCGCTCGATTGCGTTGCGGACCAAAACCGGGCCAATCGGTTTCATATACGCGGTCTGCGTACTGGCGTGCAATCTCTAGCGTCCCGTCTGTACTGCCTGAATCAACAACGATTAATTCGTCGACCCAGCCAGCTACTGACTGTAGGCATTGCTCTATGCGATCAACTTCGTTGCAAGTAATGACAAAGCAGGAAATAGGTCGTCTCATGAAAATGAGTATAAGGTATTTCGGTAATTTCATTCGCGTCATCAACTTACCAATCGAGGTTTGACTATCAGGCTCATGCGGGCGCTCGTTAGGGCGTCTTGGTGGTTCGATGGACATCGCGCCGGAGCATGATGCGAGAAGCCGTCTGCACCACAGTGTTGTGATTCCCGCGCTCCAGCTAGGGCATAACGAGCTTGGAAATTCGAGCCGTTGAAATCGCCCCTTTCAGTCAAAAAAGGCTACTATCTATGTAAAGGAAAGGCAGTGAATTAAAGATGTCGGCACCAAAACTGGACGCTATCCTGCCGCTGAAGATTGATGGCAGCTATGGCGTAGAGGACTTACGCCGCACCGATATCCTGATGGCTTCTTTGAGTGCGTTTTTTGAGCCAAATACACTCAGCACCTTTTTAGTCGTCACGCCTGGCGATGAGGTCGCCGCAGTACGAGATTACTTGTCTCGTTGGACCAGCTTACCTATCGAAGTGATGGCTGAGGAGAAGCTGGTGCCAGAGCTGCTGCGCTTTCCCGGCCTGCGCGGGTGGAGAAAACAGCAGCTTGTGAAATTGGCGTCGAGCCGCGAGCTTTGCAGTGAGTTCTGTGTGACATTCGATGCGGACGTATTTAGCACTCGACCCACATCGCGCAGTGATCTCCTTCCAGGTGGCAAGGCATTGATGCAGTATGAGGACAGAGCGCTGCACCCTCGGTGGTGGGCCTCATCGGCTCGGTTGCTCGCGCTGAGTGAAGATATCGGGGACCCAAAACGTGGTATGTCGATAACTCCTGCTATTCTCTCTAAATCCATTCTAGACTCGCTCGCGAGCACACTGTCAAGCAACCGTTATTCTTGGGCAGAGGTTTTATGCAGGCTGCATCGGCCCAAACATCCCAGCAATTGGACTCCCGCGCGATTTATGAAATCAAAGTGGACCGAGTACTCGCTGTACTATCTCCATGCGGCTGCAATTGACGCGCTTGAGGAACATCACATAGAAGGGGGCACCGAGGCCACGCCGCAAATACTATTGGGACATGAGGCTCATCCCTTCGAGTCATGGCAGCCCGCCTTTACCTTTGGGCCTGATAATCCGGCCCTGTTTTGCCTTGTAGGGAGTAAAAGCGGACTAACGCCCGCCAAGGTATGGGATGTCATTGGCGAATTTATTCCCAATAGCAGCCCAGTGAGATGATGTGCCGATACACATTGTGCGGGAATATCAACTGGTCTCGATGGACCTTTTCTGATTGGGAATGGACAGGGCTTCGTCGACGAGCGAGGTTACTTCCTCGAGCTCAATTTTCTCCATTAATGCCGCCCCCTTGAGCCGATAACCCCATTTTTTCATGTGCTTATGCAGCCCGCGGGAAGCCATGATGCCGGCATAGGCATTGGCGACAGTACTCAGCCCTTGGTAGGGGCCGGTTCGCAAAGGGTTGCTATGCGCATACAGACCAATCACGGGTGTTTGTTGAGTGGTCGCCATGTGCAAAGTGCCGGAGTCGGGTCCAATTACGAGTCGAGCTTGTTCACAGAGCGCCAGTAATTCTTTCAGTGATGTCCTGCCCGCCGCATTGATAATTGAATTCGAGGCAAGTTCGCAGATCTGTCTTGCAAGATCAATATCACGTTGAGCGGCACTCCCTGTCACCAACACTCGTAAGCCTTTTGAATAGCAATAATCAGCCAGTGCCGCGTAGCGCTCAGGCATCCAAATACGTTCATTATGGCTAGCGCTAGGTGCCAGCAATACGTAATCGGGTTTCCCGTTAACTAATTCACTGGCGGTCTGTCGGTTTTGTTCGGATATCGGAATACGCCAAGCCGCAACAAATGGAGGGACTCCGATGGTGTGAGCGAATTCCTTGAATACATCAAGCACATGAAATGCTTCAGAGGGAGCGACGTGCTCGCTGACGACAAGGTTATGAAGTTCTCTCCCGTATCCCGCAGGGAAGCCAATTTTACGTTTCGCTGATAGCATTCTCCCCAGCAGGTTAGCGCGCATAGAAGTCTGCATTTGCAGCAATACATCAAAGGCGGGCCGTGTTCTGAGTTCTTGTTTGACCTCTCCGTAAGCCCGGAAACCTTTAGCTTTGTCAAAGACGATGAACTCTATTCCAGGAAGATCGCCGAGCAATGTGTATTCAAGGCGACCAATAATCCATGTGATTGCTGCCTGGGGGTAGTGCCTCTGAATGGCTTGTACTACCGCCGCGACATGACAAACGTCACCGATTGCGGAGAGGCGTACAATACAGATTGAAATAACTTCCCCAGAAGATGGAGGCATACAATATGAGACCAATAAGTGGGCGTGTGATGCGCGCGTCGCGCAGACATCGTGATTAGACTACATGACGCCTCTCAGCCACACAATTCTTGCAGCGACCGGTGACTTCATTATTTACGATGATGAATTGATATCGGCACCGAGTCCTCGATTGTTTGACCCAAATGAGTGGGGTGAAAAAGCGACCCCGCATGCCGAGGGGCGAGGCACGGTGTGGTTCATTGAGCAGCCTGATGGTGAGTGGATCTTAAAAAACTTCCGGCGAGGAGGACTGGTCGGTCGATTTATCAAGCAGCGGTATTTTTTTTCGGGAAATCGGCGCACCAGAATGGCGCGAGAATATCTCTTGTTGTGTCGGCTTCATCAAATGGGTTTACCGGTTCCACGACCGGTTGCGGCTTGCTCAAGGAAAACCACTTTTTTTAGCTATTCGGGGAGCCTGCTGACTCAACGGCTGGTTGATGTGCGATCTCTCGCTTCCTGGCTCTCTAGCGAGGAACCTCTTGGCGATAGTCAGTGGCGCGAGATAGGGCGCACAATAAGAAAGTTTCATGATTGCGGCGTTTTCCACAGTGATCTCAATGCGGGTAATATTCTGCTTAATGAAAATTGGGTCTACCTAATTGATTTCGATCGGGGCAGATTTAGAAGTAGCCGCTTTGGGCCCGACTGGAAACGCGCCAACCTCAAGCGCCTCAGGCGCTCTCTAGACAAACTACCTCCAGGTGCTCAACTCCATGGTGAGGGCGGCTGGGAACTACTTTGCGCCGGATACGACGGGTAACGGGCAAAGTTCCTGGCGATAGGATGATGAGGGGGTGACGCTTAGTCGTTCGCCTGTAGCTCGCGTCAGCCACGTGCCTTCACTGCTTGGTTAATGAGGGCGGTGTAGTCACCGACTCTATCTGGTAGCGCAGAATATGCTTCGCGCGCGCATGCCTCAAGGCGTTCCCTGAACACAAGGTCATGGGCCAACTTCTGCCAAGATTCGTAAAGTGCCTCGTCGGTTTCGACAATGCTGATTGCCTGTTTCGAGATTAAATATTCGACTTCTGCGGTAAAGTTTTGTGTGTATGGGCCAACAATAATCGCTTTTCCCCAGCTTAGGGGCTCAAAAACGTTGTGACCCCCGGCATCGATCATGGATCCACCGACAAAGACAAAACTGGCGTGCGCGCAATACGCGTCAACCTCACCTATTGTGTCCACTACAAGAACACCCATGTCGGCCCCTACAGCCGTCAAAGATGATGTTCTGCCTACTTTAAAACCGTCAGACTCTAGTGCCTTAATGATGCTCGGTACCCGGGGAGGGTGCCTTGGAATAAGGACCAGCAAGCTGGTGCTGGAAACGCCGCGCCAAACTTCTGTGATGATTCTCTCTTCTCCGGGGTGTGTCGAAATCGCCAGCGTAAAGTCCCGATGAGGAAGAGGGTTTTCTGGTTTTCTCTCATGAACGCGGCGGGTCATTTTTAGGCTGCCCGTGAAATGGACTTTCTCTGGTGGGCATCCCATTGCGACAAATCGTTTTGCATCATCGGCTTCTCGGGCCCACACGGCGGTGACTCGTTTGAGTGCACCTGGATACAACCATCGTCTCGCAAGCACGGAGCGAAAAGTTTTGTCGCTAATGCGGCCATTCACGATATGGATCGCGACGCCATCTCGGTGGCATTGCTCATAGAGTTCGGGCCAGACTTCGGTTTCGACCACAAAAACAGAAGAGGGTTGGTGCTGCTTAATAAAGATTTTTACAGATTGCGGATAATCGAGCGGGCAGTAGCGAATAGTGACCTTATCGTTGAATGTCGCGCTGGCCAGTCGGTGCGCTTCGGGCGTATTGCAGGTGACCAGCACGCCGTGCTCAAGCGCTTCGCTGATAAGCGGTGTTGCAAGTCGCATTTCCCCCACGGAGGCGGCGTGAAACCAAACGGGCGTGGCGCGCCGCGCCGTCCTATTAGCAAAGCCAAATCTTTCTAGCAGGTAGGTCAGCCCGCCACGACGAGTTATCGTTTGCTGCAAAGACCAGACGACGACCACTGGCGTCATTAAAAACCAGAGTGTTCGATAGAGAATTAAGGACACTGACTTCAGTCTCTTTTCTGTCGCTCGCGGGCCACGCTTTGGGGGTGGAATTGATCAACCGCACACGTCATAGATTTGCCGATTCTCAAGATTACCGGCTACCCGTTCGCAAAGATATGCATCTAAACCGAGACGGATGATGCAGGTAACGAGAGCTTAATGGCGTTTTTCAGAGAGCTGACTTTTAGGTTCGGCGTAGTGGTGTTTTACCCATTTCTTATAGCTGGCCGCACTTCTAATGAACCAAACAACGGTTACCACGATTAGCAAACTGAATAATCCAAAAAACAGTTCATTGGACAAAGTCATGAGTGTTATTCCCCTATAGCGCTACTTTTTATCTAAACACGATGTTGGACATGGTTCAAAGTAGATTTCTGCCCCAGTGACAACGGTGGCTAAACGAGTATGAAGGGCTTCGATATTAAAAATGCGCTGTCCCGGTGCGCGTTCGGTTGGGCGCCACCTTTGGCTATGGTATTCCAGCGCGACCCGCCTCAAACCATATCGGCGCTGTCCATGCGCGCTCCTGTATCGTTGCCGGGATGCGCGCATTATCACAGGCGTCGGGGCGACTCTCTTTGTCAAAGCTCAGGCACATTCTTGTCGACCAGCGGCAGCTAGGGTTTTCGATCACCCGAGCGTAGTACACGGCATCCTGCTCAGCATTAAAATCGCTGTCTTCCCAGACGCCACATAAAGTGGCATAGCCCTCGCCGTAAGCGGCGCAAGTGCTCGTGTCGACACCTGCGCCATTATTGGCATTACCCGCGACATCGACAACTGATTGCTCAAAGTGGCCGTCTGCATTGACCCAGCCTTTAATAATTTGCAACCGTTGCAGTGGATGCCCCGGCTTATCGGAGGTCCCGGCATCGGCGTTTGCAGAAACGACGAATCGTGGCTTTGCTGATTCATTGGGAGACGCCGGTAATACGCTTCCCATCGGCACGCCGTTTCGATACCCCTCACCCGCGAGATTGGTCTCGCTGCAGATGGTCTTAGATAACTCCCATCCAGCGAAAAAACGCGGTGCGATTCTAGGTCCGCTGGTAGCGAAAGTTTCTCGTCGTTTGAGCGCGTTAAATATTGAGTCGCGGTTATTAGCCTCAGCCCAGACGCCAGCTAAACCACCAGGGTTCTGAAAAGCAACAGCGCGTGGTCTACCCGCAATCGTTAGCGCTTGGATA
The DNA here is from genome assembly GCA_016779445.1 of Luminiphilus sp. GTDB lineage: Bacteria > Pseudomonadota > Gammaproteobacteria > Pseudomonadales > Halieaceae > Luminiphilus. The sequence goes on from JADHNP010000013.1 coordinate 41,538, forward strand.
GCAGTAGTGCCATATTTGTAGGGTCGCTGATACTCGCTTACCGCACCTGGTGCCGCAGTATGGGAATCAGTGCTTCCTATGAAGCCAAATTGGTAGGGGTTTACACCCAAGCGTAGCCGTTCGCGGATGCCGTCTATCAGAGCATAGCGTACGTAATCGTTGCGGCTGGTGCAGCCTTTACCAGCTTGCGCCCCCTTACTGACCGTTTCGCCGCAGTCTGTGAGGTCGGGTTGACCGAAATCGCGGATTTTTTCGAATTCGCACAGCTCATCCGGCGCGCCCACTACATTGAACATCCCGTTTCTGCATTCACTCTCGCCTTTGATCTGCATCATCTCTACCACGGGTTCTAGGCGCGCTCGGACTGTGGCCTGATGCTGTTGTTCTGCCTGGGAAAGGCCTGCGTACTCGGCGCGGAATAACTGACCATTGGACATGTTAGGGTTGTGGGGAATAGCGATGGCATCACAACCCGAACCCGAATCATTGCACTGCTCGAGTAATTCACGGCGGAAATCCATTTCCAACGGTGTCTCAAGAGAGGAAATCGGCAGCTCGGGTACAATTTCGTTGCGCAGAATAACGTTTCTATGGACCTTCGTGGATTGGGGAGAACGACTGTATTCCCATGCGTGAAAGGTCGTGAAGGCACAATCTGCTGAGCGGTCATACCATGCTTCCGCCGCGGCCTGTACCGATTGCCAGGTTGTTTTTAATTCGCGACGACAGGCATTGTCTGACTCCCCGCAGACATCGCTACGCCGGCCACCTAATGCAATGAATCCGCCTAATCGGGCTCTCCAGCCTTGCGCTCCTAAAAGCGTTGCGAGCAGTGACGAGTCTTCTCCGCGGTAGATGGCGCAGCCGGCACTGTTGTAAGAAGAGGACCCAGGAGCGGTGCACAGCGCCACCTCGGCCATCCATTCTGCATGGTCTGTGACCGCTGCAAAATCTAGCGGCCGGTCGAGTTTTAAGGAGATGGGCTCTGCATCTGGTGCGCCACCGTAGAGGGTAATAGCATCGCCTTTGGCAAATGCATAGGCGTCACTCGGCATCGTTTTCGTTCCGAGCAGGTTAGCATCCATCGACAGCGCAGTATGAAGGTGTAGATCGCCGAACAAAGCCTGTCTTTCCTCGACGACTTGATTGCATGCTGCTCGGGGGAGTGGATCACGCACAGTTGCTGGGGCGGGGGGCGGTTGCCACGGTTCAGCGGTAAGAAAAAGTTTGCCAATGTCGCATCCGGCAAGTGAGAGGCTCACCACGGCCAGTGTCACCGGAGAAAAACAGTGTCTCCCCCAAATCCTTCTAAAAATGTGAGACTCCCAGGCCGATGCCGCCGTCTACCTCTAGGGCTACGCCGGTGACCCACTCGGCTCTCATTAGGTACTCGACACCCTCGGCAACTTCAGTGCCGGTGCCGATTCTGCCCAACGCATGGAGGCCGGCTACTGCATCATATCGCTCACTCGCTTCATCCGCTGCGAACAGCCCGGCGCGAAGGTTCAGTTCGGTCGATACTGCGCCGGGAAGAATGCACCCTACACGGATGTTTCTTGGACCCAACTCAGCGGCCATCACTTTAGTTAATCCCTCCAGCGCAGCTTTGGTTGTTGCGTAGGGTGAGGCGCCCGGAAAGGCTCGTTTGGTATGAGTAGAACCGATGAAAACAATAGCCCCGGCAGTTTTCTCTAAGTGGGGTACCGCGGCGCTTGAGAGCATCATTGCGGAGATCACATTAGTCTCAAAAGCCTCTCTCAGAAAGGCCTCTGTGTACTGATCTACGGGCTGCCGGTACATGTTGGCAGCATTGTTTAAGAGAGCATCAAGCTTGCCCCCGCCATGCTCCAGACAGCCTCGTAACATCTCAGCGCGATCCTCGTCACGGGTAACATCGCCTTGCACAATGTGGCAGCGCTCACCGATGTTCTCTTGGATCTGCTGCAGTTTTTCCAGTCGTCGGCCACTAATAGTGACCCGAGCCCCTTGATCACAGAAACGGCGGGCGCAGTCGGCCCCGATACCGGACCCTCCTCCGGTGACTAAAATAGACATTCCATCCATGGATCTCATTCGCGGAGTCCCGCCTGTCGCATCATCGGGAGAAGGGTGTCCTGAAACTGAATAAGCCCCTCTTCATAGTTTACCCAGCTGAGGGTAATGCCATCGAGGCCCGCATCCGCGAAGGCTAGCATGCCATCCACCACCTGTTCTGCTGTGCCAACTAGTGGGATCGCGCCATAGCCAGCAATAAGATTCGCGGCCATGGCTTCCCAGCCGTCTCCCAATGCGCTCTGGGAGTTGGGTACCAGCACGTCCAGTAGGTTACGTACACCTGTCCAATCACCGCGGTCATAGACATACTCCCGCACAAAATCCTGCGCTTCTTTTTCGGTTTCTCTGCAAACAATGTAGGCCTGACCGAATATTTGCATCTTACGCCCGCATTTGTTCGCCAATTTCCTGCCATTGGTGGCCACCTCTGCTGCGGCTCCAATGTCCTTGGCCACAACGAAGTTGAAGTCGGCGTGGGCAGCGGCGAAAGCTTGTCCTCTAGGGCTATTGCCTGCACTCATCAGAGCCGGCCACGGGCGTTGCAGGGGTTTGGGCTCTGAGTAGCAGCCGGGAGACTGGAAGTGAGGTCCGTCGTAGTCGAATTCATCTTCGACAGTCCAAAGTTCCTTACACAGGCTAATCCAGTCGTCTGCGACGTCATAACGAATATCATGTTCTTTCTGCGGCACACCAAACATGGCGATTTCACGCTCATTCCAACCAGCAACGATGTTGAGGCCAAACCTGCCGCCAGAAATATGATCGATGGTGGCGACTTCCTTAGCCGCTCTCACCGGATGGACTGTAGGCACGTGAAAGGTTGCGAACACACCGATTTCCTCGGTTTTTGCCGCGAGGCCAGCGGCCCAGGTGAATGTCTCGAAATTACGGTGATTAAAATTCACGGCGCCGCCCATGCCTTTCCAGCGCGCCACTGGAATAATCGCTTCGATACCCGCTTTTTCTGCGAGTAGGGCGATTCGAACAGATTCTTCCCATTCCGCCTTGAGCGTGTCGTGGCGGTCAGTCATGGCACATCCGCTACTGACATTCAGGCCAAAAACGCCCAGTTTTAGCCTGTGGGGACTACGTTTTAAGGGGTGGGTTGCGTCAGTTGATGGCATAGTGAGTGGCCAATTCTCTTTTCCGCAGTGTCGCAGACTATCGGGTGATTTGATAGCCAGCCCATAAACTCTATAAAGCATTATAAAACAGTATCTTATGTAGAATACATAAGAAAATAAATTATATTTTGCACGACTGCTTCGAGCGTTAATGGATGCTGCGTGCTCGTTTTGGGAAAACCACTGCGCCCGCAGCATCGTACAAGTTCTGATAATGAATTGGAGCGACTGATGGCTGACCTAAGATACCTCGAGAGTGTGATTCCTGCGGATATGTGTAGTCGCAGCCAGTTCAAGGCGCAATACGACAAACTGGAGGCGATGCTGAGAGCTGTTGGCCAGACCGATTCGCTAGAGAGCAGTGCTTCCACATCTGTGACTCGACCCGGAAATGGCGGACAGCCTGAGATCGAAAAAATCCTCCAACGGGTGATTGTGCGCGCCAAGGGAATGGTATCTGAAGAGATGCTGATTCGACATCAGCGCGAAATCCCTGTTGATGAGATTCCCGACTACGCCGTGACGCACTTACTGGCGGACTTAGGCGAGCAGGAGGTGCAGGGGTTAGCGCGTTAGTGC
>JADHNP010000079.1 GCA_016779445.1 Luminiphilus sp.
GATAATCAAGCTCTGCAAAGTACACTCACTCGTTATCGGCCAGGGTGGGGGTGCCTGTCTTAATATTCACCGCATGCAATGTTCCGTCGGCTATTAGCCCAGAGAGTGGCGCGTAGACCTTTTGCTGACAGGCAACCGGGCGCAATCCTTCGAAGACGTTGCTGGTGATGTGGATATTAACGTGGCCTCCATCGAGTGACACCGACACGTCGGATCCTGGGAATGCCCCCAATAATAGGGCCGTCAATTCCTGTTCAGTCACGCTCTATCTCCTCATACTGCTCCACGATCGCTGCATTCCACCCATTGATTACCTGATCGAGATCGTCGTCAGATGCCCTGGCAAGAGCCGAAAATTGATTCCGATAAATTTCGCCAAGATTGATCGTTTCAATAATGAGGTTACGCAATCGCCACTTGCCGTCTTTATACTGTCCCATTTGATACCGAATGGTGTAGACACGGTCCGCTTCGCCGTAGACCAACTGCGTTACCGAGGCTATACGCGCGCTCTGGGGCGAGGCCTCTACACCCTTCACTTCCATGCTGGCTCCGCCAAAGGCCAATAGGCCTTTCGCATAGCTTCGAATCAGCCCCTCCCGTAGCGTACCCGCAAACCGATCCCGCTGCGCCTTTAATACTGCCTGGCCCTCAGCATCTAGGGATCGACCACGACTGTAGAACTCCCCCATCACGGCGGTTGCAAAACCACGCCAGTCAACCAACTGTGCCAATGCCTGATCGATCGCATCAAAGTACCGGTCCGGATCCTGATCAAAATAGGTATTCGCCTCTGCAACGACTTCCATGACGCGCTGAGTAACCTCAGTAATCACCTCCGCAGGCCCCTCAGCGGACTGTCGCGCCTCGGCTGTCTGGGCGACCGCAACCTCCGCCATACAGAGATAGGCAAGTATCGCTGTCAACAATAATCTTCTGCGCTTCACGAATTCCCCCGTTCGTTGATTTCTGGCTCAAACCCTGTCATTTCCGTCGCGTGCCTTTCATAGAGACGATACTTGTGCCGCACGCCGACTTTGTGACTGCGGTAAACTGTTGGCAAAGAATGCGGGCCTTCCCGAGCAGTCACCCTGCAACGGGGAAAATAGTCGACGACCGCGTCCCTTTACAGGACGGAATGATACCCGATCGGCGAGGGGGCTACCCGCGCACGATGGAGGAGCAAAAAAACGATGTTATTAGGTTACGTAGCGGCTATCGTGAGCGGGTTGGCCATCTTGGTCTGGAGTGCCGATCGCTTTGTCGATGGGGCATCCGCCATCGCTCAGCGGGCGGGGCTCACCCCAATGCTGATCGGACTAACCGTCGTTTCCGTCGGCACGTCTTCGCCAGAAATCCTGATTTCCGTCATGTCTGTTTTGGCGGGGTCCGGAGAGCTTGCTGTCGGTAACGCCTTAGGATCAAACATTGCCAACGTGGGCCTTGTACTCGGCGTCACACTTCTCATTGCGCCTATTGCACTGCGACGGAGCACCACTTTCATCGATCTGCCGTTATTGATCGCATCGGTGTTACTCACCGCATATCTGATATGGGATCTCGAGCTATCGCGAAGGGATGGTTTTTACCTATTGGGCGCGCTGAGTCTTTTCTTTCTCCGGATTGCGCAGCATGTAAAAAATCCAGCTGATGAGGGTATGACGCCCGCCATTCCTAATCTGTCTGCAGCGAAGGCATGGTTATCATTTGGAGTAGGCCTGTTATTACTGATTGCATCCTCCCGGCTGCTGGTTTGGTCTGCCACTCAGATAGCAACGGCCCTGGGTGTATCTGAATTGATTATCGGGCTCACCATTGTGGCTGTAGGTACCAGCCTGCCTGAACTGGCAGCGTCTGTGATGAGCGCAATAAAGGGTCACGCCGACATGGCCATCGGCGCGGTTGTCGGCTCTAACATGTTCAATATTCTGCTGGTGCTAGCCATACCGGGCTTGTGGGGCAATCTGAGTCTGGCCCCCGAGGTGCTCTCAAGAGATCTCGCCACGGTATTTCTCACAACCCTCTTGCTTGCACTTGCCGCATTATGGGGTTGGAATCAATCCAAGGGCTGCGGAGAATTAAAACGCGGTACCGGTTTCGTATTGTTGACATGTTACATCGGCTACTACTTTTGGCTTCTTGACTCGTCGTGACCTATGAATTCTGATTCTGACCAACTACTGATTCACTCTGCAAAACGCACAATTGCTCTTGAGAGCGACGCGATCTTGGCACTGCGCGATGTTATCGGACCTGAGTTTGCAGGAGCCTGCCGACTGCTGCTGCATACTACTGGACGGGTAGTGGTTACTGGCATGGGAAAAAGTGGTCACGTGGCGGGGAAAATTGCAGCCACACTCGCCAGCACCGGTACGCCCGCTTTTTTTGTGCATCCCGGTGAGGCCTCCCACGGTGATATGGGAATGATTACTCGCAGCGACTGCGTGCTCGCGCTCTCCAATAGCGGCAACACTCACGAAATTATCACCCTCCTTCCACTTATCAAGCGTTTGGGCATTCCACTTATCAGCATCACGGGCAATGCTGAGAGCGAACTTGCCCACGCTTCCATCGTACATTTACTGGCGGCCGTAGAATCTGAAGCATGCCCACTCAATTTGGCGCCTACTTCCAGCACGACCGCGACATTGGTCATGGGCGATGCGCTGGCGATTGCCGTCTTGGAGGCGCGCGGTTTCACCGCAGAAGAATTTGCCTTTTCACATCCAGGGGGAACGCTTGGCAAGCGACTCTTACTGCGCGTAAATGATGTGATGGTGAAGGACAAGGAAATTCCAAAAGTACGGCCCACGGCAACACTACTAGACGCATTGGGTGAAATTACTCAGAAAGGATTAGGTATGACCACCGTCGTGAATGAAGATGACACGCTTCAAGGAGTCTTTACCGACGGGGACCTCCGCCGAGCGATCGAAAATCACCGTGATCTCCAGCACACCACATTAGAGACCGTGATGTCTGAAATACCCAGAGCCATATCTGAAAACATGTTGGCGGCTGAGGCGGTGGGCATGATGGAACGCCACCGCATAAGCTCTCTTGTCATCGTCAATGAATCGAAATCGGTGTGTGGCGTCGTGACACTGTTGGCACTTTTAAAGGCGGGGGTAGCGTGACCGGGCGAGCGGCACAACTTGCCGAATCCATACGAATGGTAGTGCTGGATGTTGATGGCGTGCTGACAGATGGCTCGGTGTTATACGGAGAAACAAACCAGGCTGAGATAAAAGCGTTCAATATCAAGGATGGACTGGGCATCAAGCTACTCCTCGATAACGGCATTGAGGTCGCGATCATCACTGGACGTTCATCTGAGGCAGTGACGAGAAGAATGGAGGAATTGGCGGTCAAGATCGTGTTACAGGGACGAGAAGACAAGCGCGAAGCCCTGCTCGAGATTTTGGAACCGCGAAGTATACCGCTGGCCCAAGTCGCCTATATGGGAGATGACTTACCGGATCTAGACCCGCTTCGCATGGTGGGACTGGCGACGTGTCCGAGTGATGCTGTGTCAGCTGTTTGCGATGTAGCCGACTGGAAAGCGCCCTGTCCTGGAGGTCGGGGCGCTGTCCGAGCGTTAAGCGACTTCATTCTTGGAGCCCAGGGAATGGGAACACCGTATCAAGAGCCAGGCCATTGAAAACATTTTCGTTTGCGCTGGCGGGACTCACAATCGCCGCGGCATTTTGGCATCGGCTGGCACCCGATGTGTCCGGCGGTCCCAATCCCTTCACTGATAATGAAAAATTGGTAACCAGTTATCTCCGCGTGGGTGTCAGGACACAGTTTGCCAGTGATGGTAAACCCTCTGATGTGCTCGCCATCGATAACGCTGAGCGACGGGAGGGAAGTGATGAAACCGCCCTCAGTGGCATCCAGTTCTTTTCGCAGAGTGCCGACGGGATACAGTGGCATATTGATTCCTCCTCCGGCCTTTTCTTTGAGGAGGCAAATGAACTGTTTCTGCGAGATGGTGTCAGAATTCTTGAAGCCACTCGCAATGGAACAATGAATACAGAGTCGATGTGGCTTCTGATAGATGAAAAACGTGCAACAGGAGATCGTGATGTTGTATTGACGGCTCCTGGTAGCCGCACTCTGGGAACAGGTTTTGAATTGGATCTCGTGAGGGATAAAGCTACGCTAAAAGGCCGGGTGAAAACAGATTATGAGTAACCAGAAACGACCCTGTATCGCCCGGTTAGTGCTGTGTATTGCCTGTTTCAGCTTTAATGCGGCAGCGCTGGACTCAGACAGAGATCAGCCGATACAAATCGAAGCCGATATCGCTGTGCGAGATGAGGGCGCGGGGGAAACACGCTACGAAGGGAATGTAATCCTGACTCAGGGATCATTGCGCATCACCGCTGAACTCATATCAATAAAGCATGACAGCGCTGCCGCTGACAAAATCGTCGCCACCGGACAGCCCGCCACCTTGGTGCAACAACCTGCAAGCGATCAAGCGCCGGTTGACGCATCGGCGCGAAAGATCGAATACATCCGGTCTGAAGACTTGGTGCGTTTGATAGACGAGGCTCGAATAGCGCAAGATGGATCAGTATTGTCTGGTGATCGGATCGAGTACCTCGTGACGCAAAGGAAAGTAAAGGCGGCCGGCACGCCGGGACCAAGTGGCGAGGGCCGGGTAGAGGTCGTCATACCGCCAGAAAACCTGCGTCGGTCACCCGATAATGGCTAAAACACTCAGCGCGCACTGTCTTGCCAAGGCTTATGGAGGTCGGCCCGTCGTCAAGGATGTGTCGTTGGACATCAGCGCTGGAGAGATCGTCGGCTTATTGGGCCCCAATGGCGCAGGTAAGACCACCTGTTTTTATATGATAGTGGGATTGATCGCAGCGGACGCCGGCGACATTAGTCTGGACGGCAAGTCAATCATGTCGATGCCCATGCACGGTAGGGCCAGGGCAGGTATCGGCTATTTGCCACAGGAAGCCTCGATTTTCCGACAGCTCTCTGTGCGAGACAATCTGCTCGCCATTCTTGAAACACGACGAGAACTGAATCGGAAGGATCGCATGTTAATCGCCGACAACCTTTTGGCCGAGTTCAACGTCAGTCACCTAGCCGAATCAATGGGACAAGCTTTGTCAGGTGGAGAGCGTCGCCGAGTAGAAATCGCCCGGGCTCTCTCCACCGAGCCCACCTTTATGCTATTAGATGAACCCTTTGCGGGAGTTGACCCCATCTCAATTTCTGAGATCAAGGAGATTATTTCTCATCTCAAAGCGCGCGGCATTGGCGTATTGATCACAGATCACAATGTTCGGGATACGCTGGATATCTGTGAACGCGCTTATATTGTTGGTGAGGGTTATGTCATCGCATCAGGTGCACCTTCAGAAGTGCTGGCGGACGAGAAAGTCAGGGAAACCTATCTGGGCGATCACTTTACGCTTTAGCAGCAAGGTGCACCGAAGCTGTTACAGCGCAACCCCCATATTCACCAGCAAGTTTCTTGCCAATTCATTCCAATGTGCGCTGACCAGCGCTAGACTGCCTTATCGCGGGTAAAGATTAGGAAGATGAAACAGGCGCTTCAGCTCAAGCTTGGGCAGCAACTAGCCCTCACCCCCCAACTGCAACAGGCGATCAAGCTGCTGCAGATGAGCACAGCAGATCTGCAGCAAATTATCGAAGAAACGCTTGAGTCCAATGCGCTGCTTGAGCTGGAAAACGATCCCCCGGCCGAATCGGAAAGCTTGGATTTTTCGCAGGAGGCCGCATCGGAAGATGCCTCCGACGAATTGGCCGTTGACGCCGCTTGGGAAGATTTACTGCCCTCTTCTGCGCCACCGCCGAGCCTAGGTTCTGTGGATACTGACTTCTCCGAACGAGACTCTGCAGAAGAATCGCTCCGAGACCATCTCCTTTGGCAATTGAATCTGACCAGACTTTCGGACGTTGATCACGTAATTGCCCTCGCACTGATTGATGCCGTCAATACCGATGGCCGATTAACGCAAAGTCCGGAGAGCATTCATCAGGAATTAGCGCTAGAGGAGGTGGAGCTTGATGAAGTGATCGCCGTTTTACACCGGCTACAACACTTTGAGCCCTCGGGAATCTTTGCGATTGATTTGAGAGAGTGCCTGCTGATTCAACTGAGACAACTCCCGATCAATACCCCCTACCGCGAGCTGGCGGGAGCAATAGTAAGCCGACATTTGGCCCAGCTTCCCACGGCGCCTGCCCGGCAACTCGCTAAAAAACTCAGAACAACAGAGCCTGAACTAGAAGCGGCCATCAGATTAATTCGCTCTTTGGATCCAACGCCAGGCGCGAAAATTGGCGGAAATCATACGGAATATGTCACGCCCGATGTTTTCGTCCACCAGAGAAATGGGCGCTGGCTGGTCGAGCTTAATCCAGAAATAGCGCCAAAAATCCGTGTGAACGAACACTATGTTTCTGCACTGAACGGAGGGTCCTCCTCCGATAGAGGGTATGCAAAGGAGCACCTGCAGGAGGCTCGCTGGTTTATGAAAAGCCTACAAAGTCGTAATGAAACCCTGCTCAAGGTGGCGACTAAAGTCGTAGAGCACCAGAAAAAGTTTTTGGAACTAGGTGAAATAGGTATGAAACCGCTTGTTCTCGCAGATATCGCCTCAGAAGTGGAACTCCATGAATCCACGGTATCGCGAGCGACCACAAGAAAATACATGCACACGCCTCGAGGCACGTTTGAACTGAAGTATTTTTTCTCCAGTCGGGTCACGGGTAATGACGGCGACGACAGCTCATCTACCGCGATCAAAGCGGCCATTAAAAAGTTAGTGAGTGAAGAGGATGCGCGGAAACCCCTGAGCGATTCCAAATTATGTAATCTGCTGAAGGATCAAAGTATCTCTGTCGCAAGAAGAACAATAGCCAAATATAGGGAGCAACTCGCTATCCCGCCCTCCAATGAACGTAAACGCCTAAACTGAATACTGAAACGAGGTAACAAGGAGCGCCATATGAACCTGACGATCAGTGGACATCATCTAGATGTGACCCCCGCAATTCGTGAACATGTAGAAGGAAAGTTTGCGCCGATTGAGCGCCACGGTGACCACATTACGCGGGCTGACGTCACATTAATTGTCGAAAAGCATCAGCATAAGGCAGAGGCAAATCTTCACGTTGCGGGGGCCGATCTATTCGCTTCATCTGAGTCGGATGACATGTATGCCGCTATTGATGCTCTTGCTGAAAAACTGGATCGGCAGGTCATTAAACAAAAGGAAAAGCGCAGGGGACACTGACTGATGTCACTCACTTCCGAAGCCAAGCTTGCTGATCTTTTAGTATTCAGCCAGCTGTCTGTTCACAGTAAAAAGCGGGTTTTCGAGAGCGCAGCGGAGGCATTTTGCGATGTCAGCGGTCTATCCAGAGAAGCGGTTTATCGCGGGCTTCTAGACAGAGAGAAATTAGGTAGCACGGCATTGGGCGATGGCGTCGCGATTCCTCATTGTCGAATCGATGAGTGCAATGCCCCACTTGGCTGCCTGATCACCTTAAGTAACCCAATAGACTTTTCCTCTTCAGATGGGCAAGGGGTCGATATTGTTCTTGTATTGTTGGTGCCCTCTCAGGCGGCCAAAGAACACCTCGACCTCTTGGCAGGCGCAGCCACACTCTTATCGAATGAACAGACTCGTTTAGCAATCCGAGAGGCAGTTGAGCCTGTTGATCTGACGGAAATCGTCGTCAAGAGTGGCTTGCTATGAGCCCCCGACTGATCATCATCAGCGGCAGCTCCGGCTCGGGAAAAAGTAGCGCGTTGCGGCTTCTGGAGGATGAAGGCTACTACTGTGTAGACAATCTCCCCCCCAGAATGATGGCGGATTTTGCGCGAGAGGTCTTGCAACATGCTGATTATGATCGATTCAAAGGCATTGCAGTCTGTATCGACGCGCGTGCAATAAGCCCAGAACAACAAGGGGAAAGCAGCTCCCTGCAACAAATCCTAAAAACGCGCGACTCCCTCGTTATCTTTCTCGATGCCCAGCCCCACATCTTGTTAAAGCGCTTTAGCGAAACGCGCCGACGACATCCACACGCTGGATCGAATAACTCTCTCCCGGAAGCGATTACTCGGGAGAGACGACATCTTGAGTTCATCGCTGCCCAAGCGGATCTCTTGATCGATACGACCAGCCTGTCACCGCGTGAGCTTAGGGATGCGATCACCCGGCGTATCGTCGAACGACGAGATGGATTGTCCATCATGATCGAATCTTTCGCCTTCAAACGGGGTATGCCAACTGACGCCGACTTCGTGTTCGACGCCAGAGGTCTCTCCAATCCCTATTGGGAAGAGTCGTTGCGACCCCTGACAGGGTTAGATCAACCCGTACAGCAGTTCCTAGAGGCAGATCCCAAAACCCTGACAATCTACGACCGCATAAAAACATTTATTACCGAGACGCTACCTGACTTCAATAATAGCGACAGGAGCTATCTCACCATCGCAATCGGCTGCACCGGGGGCCAACATCGCTCGGTCTATCTGGCCGAAAAGCTCCACAGCCACGTCGTAAAACTCTACCCTTCAACACAACTTCGGCATCGTCATTTGGTCGCAGGTGAGACATCGTGAACGAATCCATACTTGAAGTCGTCAATCCGCTGGGACTCCATGCACGACCAGCCGCGAAAGTAGTGGAATGCGCTAACCGATTCAGCAGCGACATCACCCTGCGCTATGACAATCGAGAAATCGACGCCAAGAGCATCATGTCAGTCCTTATGTTGGCGGCTGGCCAGGGATCCCAGATCGGCCTTCGCGTCTCTGGAGAGGATCAAGTGGCCGCGCTAGAGGCGATGGAAGCACTCTTTAGCTCTGGTTTCGGCGAGTTGGAATAAGTCGCAAATTAGCTTCGCTGGCTAGACCTACCCTCAGTGCCGAGGATAATAGGCGCAGAACAGGAGGCCTTCCGTTGAATTCGCCAGCTAACTTCCCCACCAAAACTGAGCGTATCGATCAGGCACTGCGTGCCGGTACGCTAGGCGATGTGGCAAGCATTATGGCGGAGATGCCGCCGGGCGATGTCGCTTATCTGGTGAGCTCCTCTCCGCCCCACTATCGCGCCCTTTTGCTCGGCTTATTGGAGTCTGAACAGGAGGCGCTGGTTGTCAACGAGCTTCCAGACGAGCTTCGCAGTGCGGTCCTAATAGATCGTGAACCTGAGGCCTTGGCCGGCATTGTTGAAAAACTTGACGATGACGACGTGGCGGACATTCTGCATGAGTTGCCTGAAGACGTAACCGGGCAAGTGCTGGCGATCATGGATGAGCAATATCGCCAAAGACTGCAAACCGTGCTGAGCTTTCCCGATGATGTCGCTGGCGGCCTAATGAGCACCGACATCATCACCATTAGAGCGGATTTGACTTTGGATGTTGTCCTCAGATACCTGCGACGTCATGTCGAGATACCGCCAAACACCGACAACCTGATTGTCGTTAATCGCCGCGACAAATTGGTTGGTCTCCTTCCTATTCGCACTGTCCTCGTCTCTGATCCTGCCGTGTCTGTGCGAGAAATGATGATTACCGATCAAGAAGCGCTTAACGTACACATGCCAGCAACAGAGGTAGCGCGTCGTTTTGAACGTAATGACTGGATATCGGCACCCGTTGTGAATGACACCGGGAAAATCCTCGGCAGGATTACCATCGATGATGTGGTCGACGTCATTATGGAAGAGGCGGACCATTCGCTTACTTCACTGGCCGGCCTGGTCGAAGAGGACACATTCGCCACCGCTTGGCAGTCAGCGCCGAGAAGAGCTGTTTGGCTGGCAATCAATCTGGCAACAGCATTATTGGCCTCCTCCGTTATCAGTCTGTTTCAAGGAACTATCGAAAAAGTCGTCGCTTTGGCAGTACTTATGCCAGTGGTCGCCTCAATGGGAGGTATTGCAGGAACTCAAAGCTTGACGATTCTGATCCGCGCCATGGCCATGGGCCAGATAAACGATCGAAACCAGCTCTGGCTGGTTGGACGGGAATCACTCATTGGCTTGCTCAATGGCATTCTGTGGGCAGCGGTTGTTGCGATTACCGCATCCATCTGGTTTAACGACATCACGCTGGGCTTGATTATCGCCGCTGCGATGCTTATCAATCTTCTCACGGCCGGATTATCAGGGGCAGGTTTGCCACTCCTGTTGCAACGTCTGAATATCGACCCTGCTCTAGCGGGTGGTGTTCTCGTCACAACAGTTACGGATATCGTCGGATTCCTGACTTTTTT
>JADHNP010000080.1 GCA_016779445.1 Luminiphilus sp.
ACACCCCGGCACCCGAGTCAGTAACTACCGTTGCTCCCTTCCGGGCCTGGCGGGGTTCGTCACTTATCGCTGCGAGGGGACCATCCGAGTCACCACAAAGCCCACCGCAGGGTGGGGGCGCTAGTGTCGCGAAATCCCCACGGCCGCGCAAGCGTAGAACTGACGCGGTGCTACCCTATCTCAATGTAAATCTAATTTACATTAAATGTAAATAGAGTTAACATGGGGACCTCAAGGACATTTGCCTGACACTGGAAGCGCCCTTTTGAACCGCAATCTACTGAAATCCCTGTGGGCAGTGGCCCTGGCAGTGGTACTCACTGTGGTTAGCGTCGCCCTGATCAAAGCCAACAGGGTCACCACGACTTCTGTGGAGCGAACCCCGATGCCGGTAGCCGCTATCGCCTACCGGCAGCAACCCACCTACATACGCGAGGCTACCTATCTAGGTGTGATTCGGGCAGGGTCAGATAGTGTTATTGGGTTTGAGGTAGCGGGTGTACTGACTTCGGTTAATGCCACTGAGGGTATGAGAGTTGCGCCGGGTGATGTCCTCGCACAGTTAGGGACCGACCGCCGCCAAGCTCGCCTTGACGCCGCTGCCGCTGCTTATGAGCGCGTGGTAGCACAGCGCGCGCAGGCCGAGTCCCGAGCTACGCGTATCGCCAGCCTTGTTGAGGATGGATCGGCCTCAGAGCAGGACTATGATGATGCTCGATTCACGGCTCAGGCTCTCAGCGCTGCCGAGAGCACAGCCGCTGCGCAGCGCCAATCAGCCAAACTGGAACTCGAAAAGGGGACACTGCGCGCTCCCTATGACGCCATTGTTGCCGAACGGCTGTTGCAAACCGGGGCAGTCGTTGCGCCCGGTACACCCGTATTGCGCCTGGTGACAGCCACGGGGCGCGAAGCGCACATCGGGGTACCAGCTGATGTGGCTCGGACACTCGTTCCCGGCAACGCATACCCACTGATACTGCAGGGAAAGCGCGTCACCGCCGAGCTGCGCTCGATTAGAGATGATCTCGACCCCGCCACACTGACCGTCGGGACTGTTTTCGACCTGCCCGATGGGATCTCGGTGGCCGTTGGCGAATCAGCAGTGCTGCAAAATATGGAAGCAGTGGATTCGTCGGGCGGATGGCTGCCCATCACAGCGCTCCTGGAAGCTTCACGCGGCCTCTGGGATGTGCTGACGATCACACCTGACAACGAGGGAAAACAGCGAGCCCAACGCGAGAGCGTAGAGATTCTGTATACCCGAGGCCACGAAGTGTTTGTTCGAGGCACACTACCGGCCGACGTGCCCGTGGTGGCCTCGGGACTGCAACGCATTAGCCCCGGAGATCTGGTTGAGCCGATCTTCAGTCAATCATCTGCCCCTGCCGCGGCTCCGACATCCCCACAGCCACCCTCTCGGCGACTTTCCGACTCATGATTGCCAAACTTCTGCACGCTAACTCACGATACCTCGCGCTGGTCATACTCGCGGTGGTGGTGGTCGGCTACACCAGTATGAGTGGCATGGCACGAAAGGAAGATCCCGCTGTCACACCGTGGTTTGCCAAAGTTCAGATCCTCTTCCCTGGTGCGAGCCCTGCAAGAGTCGAAGCGCTGGTTACTAAACCGATGGTCGACGCACTGCGCGAGGAGCCTGATGTCAGCGAAGTCGACGGCAGGTCTGCCGCCGGTGTTTCCCTCATCTTTGTCGAAGTTGACTACAAAGCACCGCCAGCGCGTCTGACGCAAATCATGGCCGAGTTGCGAGACGTGGTTGATAGAGTTGGCATAACTTTGCCAACAGGAACCTCCCCGCCCGATTTCGATGACGAACTCTGGACCGAGTTTGTCAAGATTATTGCGATCACGGGCGCGGAGGACCGTCCGCTGTCGGCGGCTCAACTGCGAAGGCAATCCCTGTTGTTCGCCGATGCTGCGCGCGGAGTATCCATGACCCGACGCGTGATGCTGTATGGACTTCCCACTGAGGAAGTGCGTGTGCAGCTGAATGAAACCAAACTGTCTATGCTGGGCATTTCAATTGATGAGGTAGCGGTTGCCCTGGCCGAGGCTGACGCCCGAACCCCCGCGGGACAATTAACCGGAACCGGCGCCGCGCTTACCGTCGAGTTAACAGGCGAGTTTACGAATCTAGAATCCGTGCGAAATGTCATCGTAAGAGGCCTACCTGATGGGCGCGCGATCCGCATTTCAGATCTCGGTGATGTCGTGAAGTCGGAAGTCATCCCGCTGGAGAGCGTGTCACTCTCCAATGGCCAACGCTCTGTATTAATCGCAGTCGAAATGCAGCCTGGCTATCAGGTCGACCGTTATGGCGCGAGGTTTGACGAATTTCTTAATGCCTATCGCGCAAGCGCGCCTCACGGGGTCAGTATAGAGACGAGCTTTGATCAAGCAGGCTACACCATCGAGCGACTGCAGAGTGTTGGTAAAAATATGTTGATGGGCGTCACTTTGGTATTAACCGTGCTGTTGATCACCCTCGGGTGGCGCGCAGCGATGGTCGTCGCGGTAATCTTACCGCTGTGCACGCTAATGTCGATGATCGCCCTCTTCTACCTCAAAATACCCATCCAACACATGTCGGTAACCGGTCTAGTGGTGGCCTTAGGATTGCTGGTTGACGGCTCCATTGTCATGACGGACGAGATCCGCAAGCGACTCCTGAACGGACTAGCGCCTGCCAAAGCGATGAAAGGCGCCGTCTCGCGAATGCGTATCCCGCTGATGTCGTCGACGCTGACCACCGTCCTCGCCTTTCTCCCGCTGGTCATGCTGCCCGGTGCCGGCGGCGATTTCCTTGGATCGATTGCGGTGGCGGTCATTGCCATGCTGGTGTCTTCATTCATTTTGGCTATTGCCGTGACACCCGTACTCGCCTCCCGTTGGTTGCCATCAGGCATTGCGCTCGAGCACCGCTGGTGGCGGGCCGGGGCCAAAAACCAACGCCTCACCGCTGGATTTAGGCGATCCCTCAATTGGTCGATTCGTAACCCCCTTGGCGCATTTGCACTGGCTCTGACGCTCCCGTTAACGGGATATCTAAGCCTTGACACGCTGACCCTACAATTTTTCCCCGGAACAGATCGCGACCAAATGTACCTTGACGTGAAGCTATCAGAGGGCACCTCCATAGAGGATTCGCTGAATCTGGTGACCCAAATTGATAAAAAACTGCGATCAGAGGCACTCATTCGCCGCGTAGACTGGTCTATCGGCGAGAGCCCACCTGAGTTTTATTACAACCTGCGGGCCAACGTGAAAGGGGTGCCCAGCTGGTCGCGCGCACTGGTGCTCACCACCGATGAAAACCAGACAGACGCATTGATCACGCGACTCCAACGGGAAGTCGACAGGGAATTCCCCGCAGCTCAAATTCTCGTGCGTGGCATTGACCAAGGCCCCCCCGTTGAAGCGCCACTCGAGATTCGCTTGTTTGGTCCAAGCACGGATCTGCTGAAATCACTCGGCGAGCAATTTCGTCGACGCATGGCAGCGTTGCCCGATATCACCCACACCAAACTCCTGATGGCACCCGCACCGCCCAAGGTCGTCTTCGATCTCGATGAGTCGGCACTGATGCGAGCTGGGCTCAGCAAGGCCGAGGTCGCGCGTGGTATCCAAAGCGCTCTAAAGGGTCGCGTGGGTGGCGAGTTACTGGAGGGTACAGAGCGATTGTCCGTCCGCGCGATTCTAAAGCGAGAGGAATGGGATAGCACCGATGACCTAGCAAATATTCGTATTCCGATCCGCAATCGGGGCAGCGACACGCTCATTCCAGCGGTGCCGCTCAGCGCGCTAGGCACCGTGTCTCTGGAGCCCGACGAAAGTCCCATTGCCCGTAAAAACGGTGACCGGCTGAACAGCGTCCAGGGTTACCTAAAGCGCGGCGTGCTGCCAGAGGAAGCACTAAAAATGCTAGCGCGGGACCTCGAGGCCAACCCCATACCGCTTCCCTCGGGCTACCGTCTCGAATTCGGGGGGGACAGTCAGGAACGAGGAGAACTGGTGGAGGATCTGACTGCACCACTTGGGACGATCGTTGCTGCAATGCTGGCCACGATTTTGCTCACCTTTAATTCATGGCGGCTGACCGGTATCGCTTTTGGTGTGACCGGATGCTCCTTTGGACTGAGCCTGCTGGCGCTGGCCGCCTTCCAATACCCGCTGGGCATTCAGGCCCTGATTGGCGTAATTGGCTCGGTGGGCGTGTCGATCAACGCGGCCATCATTATTTTGAGCGGCCTCAAATTAAATGAGCGCGCGACGGCGGGTGACCCTGACGCCATTGTCGATGTGGTCATGGATGCGAGCCGGCACATTGTCTCGACCACCGTCACCACTTTTGGTGGCTTCTTACCACTGATACTGGAGGGTAGCCAATTCTGGCCACCCTTCGCTATGGCGATCGCCGGTGGTGTGCTGCTCTCTACCATTGTTTCTTTTTACCTCGTGCCACCCCTGTATACGCTGCTGATGCATCCCAGGCGCCATTTCCTGAAGTCAAAACCTCAACAAGAGCTTGAGATGCACACGTCGCTACCGGAGGCCGCATGAGTCAGGCTCTCCGTAACTATCATCACGGAGATTTGCGCAATGCCTTGATTATTGCCGCTGCGGAGCTCATAGAGCGCGACAGCACGCTTGATTTCACCATGGCTGAAGCAGCAGCCCGGGCAGGCGTCAGCGCTGCAGCCCCCTATCGTCACTTTGCCGACAAAGAGGCGCTTTTGCAGGCCGTGCGCCAGCTTGCCATTCTCGGGCTGGGCAACAGGGCCGCCAAAGCTGCGTCACTGCATCCTGGGGGTTCTATAGAAGGCATTCTTGCCATGGGGCATACCTACCTGCACTATGCGAGGGAAAAACGCGCCTTTTTCTCTCTGATGTGGGAGGACCGCGGCAACATAGAGGAAATTCGCGAAAACGTTGCTCAGGAGGACCACGGTGGCTTCATGATTTTGGTCGGGTTGGTTAAGGCCTTCTGCGAGCACAACAGCGATACTGCTATCGATGGCGTGTACCTTGCCACCCAAATTTGGTCCATGACGCATGGCGTTGCAACGCTCGAGGCCAGTCAATTAATCAACCTTTTCGATCGATCAATCGATCCCGAGGCGCTGCTAGACCAAAGCGTCAGAACCCTTCTGGTTGGCGCGACCGGGCATCAACCGTTATGAAACAAGCTGATTGCGACACATTCCACCGCGTCCAACCGCTTGTGACTTGGCCCAACTCGTCTGGAGTGGGATACTTCGCCCCCGCCGCCCGTAGCACAACCGGATAGTGCAACGGCCTTCTAAGCCGTAGGTTGCAGGTTCGAATCCTGCCGGGCGGGCCATTCTTAAGTGCGGACAATCTTCGGATAAAGGGTAGGTAAGTGTATAACTCCCAGCCCTTTTTGATTAGCGCCGCAACGCTTTGGGCGCTGGTAACCCTTAGTTTCTTTATGCTCGACGCCACCGTTAACTCCCGCCCTCCAGTCGCTGAGGGTGCACTCGTCAGTCTTTTGACTGTTTATCTGCCCGTCTTGGCGCTGAGCGTATTTTTGCTCCTTTTCCTCACGCGCAAGCGTTCGCC
This sequence comes from Luminiphilus sp., assembly GCA_016779445.1. GTDB lineage: Bacteria > Pseudomonadota > Gammaproteobacteria > Pseudomonadales > Halieaceae > Luminiphilus. Next base: position 5,599 of record JADHNP010000080.1, read on the forward strand.
CATTGAATGGGCGAGTGACTTCCATGTCGATATCACGCGCGCGCGACCGCAACTCTGCCTGGTCTGCGCCTATCTGTTGATCACCCAAATAGGCCTGGGATATTTTTGGAATACCGGACTGCACTTTCCCGGGCCTGAGGTTTACGAGCGCAGCACGCATCATTGGCACGATGTAGTGCGCTGGATGTTGCTAAACGGCGTCTTCTACATCGTCATTCCAATTTACTGGCTCCGGCGAACGGGCTTGCACGCCGCAGACTTGCTCCGTTCTCTGGAATGGCGGAGAAACGCGTGGATTATTGTCGCCTACTGGGCACTCGATTTTTTTGGACCCATCATTGGCGGCGTCAACTTTTTCTCCCTAAGCGGCCAACAATATGCAGTGGGCGTTCCAACCAGCATCGCAGCCAATACCATCGGCGCAGGGTTACCGGTCGTGTTACTGATGCATGTGATATTGATACCCCGCCTCATGGTGCTTTTTGACTGCAAGCTAACCGTGATCATACTGGCGGGTTTTTTCTATGCTGTGTTCAGTCTCTTTGACCCCGGCGTCGATTACAGCTCGGCCGAAGCCGGCGCCCTCAGCGTGACCTACATCATCATGACGCAGGTGCTCGTCGGGATGGGCAAAGCCACCTTTACCGTGGTGACCGGCAACCCGCTGATACATTTCATCACCCTGCATGTGCTGAGTGCCCGCATACCTTTTGATACAGAGATGTACGCAAATGTAGTAGCGGGCTTTCAGTAACTGACGCATAGCCTCCATGGGACAGGTTCTGCACCCGATCTAGCGACGTGATATGCGAGGCGCCTCAGGCAAAAGATAGTGGCTTCGAATACGCCGAAACAAGCGCCCTACCTCTGCCGCAATCCGCGCTCGGCACCCACTATCCAGCAAGTGCCATTTAAAGCATGATCTGTGTCTAGTGAATCAATACGAAAGAGAGTTCTGATGACTCAGGATGTTTTGATAGCAGACGGCCCCGCACAGCCCAATCCGGCCGCAATAGAGACCTTTTGGCAACGAGCTTGTGACCAAAACGCCGCGCTCGGGAGCGATTATCAAGTCCGCTCAATTGGTATCGATGCCGAAACAACCGAACAGATCTTCGCGTACATCAAAACCCAGGAAAAGGTGGCGACATTCAGCCTACCCTGGGTAATCGACGCTAACGGTTTCCCCTATGCAGAGGCCGGTACGCCCATCGTGCTGTGTGATTACCAAGGTGTGCCCCGCCTGGTCGTGCGCCTCACCGAGATCCGCGAGACCACCTTTGGTGCTATCGGGCAGGCCGAAACACGCCTCGATGGACCTCCCGTGCAAGACCCCGATGTCTGGATTCCACTTCATAGAAGCTACTGGAATGGGCTGTTAAAAAATTATGGCCGAGAGTGCACCGATGACATGCCCGTGCTGATCGAACCCTTCGAGTACATCGGCGAATTCACGTGATGATCGCGCCTCCCCACAGCCCTTATGTGATTATTGGCGCGGGGATTCACGGCCTCAGCACTGCTTACCACCTAGCTCTACAACTTAAACATTCTGGCAGAGGCACCGGCCGGGACATCATCGTCCTGGAAAAATCGGGCATCTGCGCCGGCGCGACGGGCATCGCCTGTGGCGTGATTCGTAACAACTACTTCCAGCCAGCCATGCGCGAGCTGATGGCGCACTCGGTCAATATTTGGGAGAGCGACCCCGAGACCTACAGCTATCACCCCGTGGGCTACATGCAGATCAGCTGTGAGTCGATGCGTGAAGACGTGGCAGCCATCCATGCTCAACAGCGGGCTATTGGCTATGAATCAATCTTTATTGAAGGCGCCGCTGAGAGCGAACGCTACATGAAGGGACTGTTCTCAGATTGGCGCGCGCAAGGCATTACCTCGGTGCTCCACGAAATGCCCGGTGGCTACGCCAACAATAGCCTTGCGATGCTTGGCCTTGCGGCCAAGGCCGAAGCGCTCGGAGTCCGCATTATAAGCGGCATCACGGTGAAGGCGCTCGAGAGCGATAACAGCGGCGCGATCGCTGCGGTAGTCACCGATCAGGGACGCATGGAATGCGATTATGCCGTCGTCGCGGCAGGCCCCTGGGTCCGCAGCTTTTGGGAGATGCTGGAACTCCCCATGGAGGTGAGTATCCGCAACGCCGCAACGGGTGAAATCAGCGAGGACATCCCGATGTGGATTTACTGGTCACTGCAGGAAGGCACGCTGGGCGTTGACCCCACGCTGCAGGTCACCAATGACGGCCACATGCCGCCGGTTATCCATGTGGATACCGATGCACCCCTGCATTCAGACCATGACGGGCGGCGACTCACAGACACAATGTGGGGCATTTACTACAAGCCCGACTTTCACTTTGGCGGCGTCCAAGGTGGGGCGGCCCCTTTTATCGTCGACAAGCAAGCGAGCGAGGTGGCGGTGGACCCCTACGGCCCGGACTCACCGGAATTTGTGGTGGGGCCCGAATTTGCCGAGATGTGGGTGTCGGCTCTCGCCCATTGTCAGCAGCGCTTCTCCGGTACCCTGCCTCACTTCAAAACAGAACCCTCGGGGGGCATTGGCGCGTTCACACCTGATAGCTTCCCGGTGTTCGACACCATGCGCGAGAATTGCTTCGTGATTGCAGACTCCAATCACGGCTACAAAATGATTGGCGTAGGCGATCTCGTCGCGCACACTATCTGTGGTAGCAAACCGGACTTGCTCAAGCCCTTCCGCTTCTCTCGCTACGCCGAAGGCGATCTTCATCCCGTGTCGAACAGTCCTTTTCCCTGGAGCTGATGGATTGGGCGACCGCGGCTTTGCCACTCGCCCTGGCGCGCGCTGTCAACTCACTATGCGTACGCAAGAAAGTCATTTTCCCCGCCAGAACAGCGGCGTAGACTTGGGTCACTAGTCTGCAAGGTGTAACCAATGAGACCAACCGACACGCTTGCCAACACCGCCCCCAACAGTCCTCACGGGATGGCAGACCCTGCTATCTCGCACAGTACTGCGCTGCCCAATCGGGCTTATACCGACCCCGAAGAGTGGTTGCGGGAACGAGATGAGGTCATCTCAAAAACGTGGGCAGGTCTCGGGTTCAGTAACGATATCGCCACTCCCGGCGCCGTGTATCCGGTCACCTTTATGGGGCTGCCGTTACTCATGGTGCGCGACCAAAATGGCCATGCGCAGGTGTTTCACAACGTGTGCCGTCACCGCGGTATGCAGCTAGTGGCCGAGGCCGGCGAAACAGGGCTGATGATTCGCTGCCCTTACCATAAGTGGGGCTATGACCTGAGTGGTCAGCTCAAGAGCACGCCCAATATTGGTGGCATGGGCATACACGAAGTCGCTGGATTCAAGTGCGCTGATCACGCCTTAGCTGCGGTGCGCTGTGAGGAATCCATGGGGATCGTATTCATTAATCTTTCTGGTGAGGCCCCCTCCCTAGCACACAATTTGGAACCGCTGATGTCGCGCTGGCGAGCGCTCGCTGGTGACCATTTCGAGGAACAACTCATCGCCGACTCAGGAGATTACGGGGCGATGGAACTGACGCTCAACAGCAACTATAAGCTCGCGGTTGAGAACTATTGCGAGTCTTATCACCTGCCCTTTGTGCATCCGGATCTCAATACTTACTCACCCCTTGATGCACACTACAATTTGCTGGTGGAGCCGCTCGCATCCGGTCAGGGAACGCGGGTCTATGATCTGGCGCGAGGAGACGATCAACCCCTTCCTCTCTTTTCAGGCTGGGACAGCGACCGGCTGAAGACCGCTGAGTACCTCTCGCTTTACCCCAATGTGCTGCTGGGCATTCAAGCCGACCACTTCTTTGTCATTCTGCTCAGACCGGAGGCGGTTGACCAAACCCGCGAGCGACTACAGTTTTTTTATGCTGACCGAGACGCGCTCACTGACGCCTTCGAGAGGCGGCGCCAGAGCCTTCATGAAGCCTGGAGTCTCGTATTTGCAGAAGACATATCGGTGGTGGAGGGCTTACAGCATGGCCGAGCGTCTCCCGCTTTCGATGGCGGCCTTTTTACGCCGCTAATGGACGTACCCACCCACCACTTCCATCAATGGTTTCTGCGGGGCGGATAGCGCAACCGCAATTGTTCGAGCATAACGAGCGGGCATTAAAAACCCCGCACGAGGCGGGGTTGGTAAGGCAATCATGCGACTACCTGATCCGGGTGACCGTCGCGCTCATCCTGACCATAAACCCATCCTGCGGAGGCTCGGCGTGATCGTCGGTGACCCGTTTCTTACCTTCAGGCTCTAACGCCGAATAGCCGTCGCAGTGAAGGCATAGTTCTCGCACGCCAACATCGCATCCCATTGGGCCTCTAAATCAGAACCTGTCCAGCTGTCAGTACCGGCCTGCATCGCCGCTTCATCTGCGAACAGGTCTAGCCACACAACATCAGCATCATCCTGCTCAAACTGCGGCTCCATAATGTAGTAACCGTAATCCGCCTCGCTACCTTCCGCCAACCAGGCGTCGTACTCGGCACGAAACGTATCGAAGGCTGCGTCGTCAAAACCCTCATTGATCTTGCAGAAACTGAAGTTTGGCAAGAAAGTGCCACCGACCGGGACACTGGCCAGATTACTGTCCCACCCACCGACAGGCTTGAAGCTGAAAACGTTCTCTGCCTTAT
>JADHNP010000081.1 GCA_016779445.1 Luminiphilus sp.
CTCCTTATCCAGTGGCGGCCCTTACCAGAGGCCGCATGCGAAGGCGTGAAGTTTGTCAGAGCGATACAAAAATGCAAAGCGGCATAGTTACGCCTCAAATAGACACTATTCTGAGCGCGTTGCGGGTCACAAATGAACCGTCAGCTTCGCCACGCCAGACGAGTGACTAAACCGAAAATGCCACCTGCTTGAGCTCGCTCACTTCATCTCGCACCGCTGCTGCCTCCTCGAACTCCAGATTCTTGGCGTGTTCGAGCATTTTCTGCTCCATTTCTGCGATCTTGCGTCCCAACGCAGCGGGGGTCAGATGGCCCACCTCGGCACTGAGTGAGGCCCGATCACTGGCAGCCGCTCGCGATTTGCCTCCTTTGGCCTTCGTGGGCATGCGGCGGGCACCCTCGAGAATATCCTGCACCGACTTGTGAATACCTTTTGGTGTGATGTTGTGCTGCTCATTAAAAGCCATCTGCTTGTTTCGGCGGCGCTCTGTTTCAGCGATCGCTCGCGTCATGGACCCTGTCTCTTTATCCGCGTAAAGAATCGCGCGCCCGCAAATGTGTCGCGCTGCGCGACCAATCGTTTGAATCAACGATTTATCGCTGCGCAGAAAACCCTCTTTATCGGCGTCCAAAATGGCGACCAATGAGACCTCTGGCATGTCTAGCCCCTCGCGAAGCAGGTTAATGCCCACCAATACATCGAACAGCCCTAGGCGCAGATCGCGAATAATTTCCACACGTTCGACCGTATCAATATCCGAGTGCAGGTAACGCACTCGGACTTTATGGTCGGCAAGAAACTCAGTGAGATCCTCCGCCATTCTTTTAGTCAGCGTGGTCACCAGAACCCGATCACCGGCTTCAACCGTGGTATGAATCTCTGCCAAAAGGTCATCTACCTGTGTAGTGGCAGGTCGCACCTCAATCACTGGATCCACCAGTCCAGTGGGACGGACGACTTGCTCGACCGTTTGGCCCGCATGATCTTTTTCATACGGCCCGGGTGTCGCCGATACATAGATCGCCTGCGGGCACAACTTCTCCCACTCTTCAAACTTAAGCGGCCGATTATCCAGCGCGGAGGGTAGCCGGAAACCATACTCCACCAGCGTTTCCTTTCGGCTACGGTCTCCGCGATACATGCCGCCAATTTGCGGAATAGTCACATGGGATTCATCAATCAGCACCAGGGCATTATCGGGGATGTACTCGAAGAGTGTCGGGGGAGCCTCACCGGGCGCTCTGCCCGAGAGGTACCGCGAGTAGTTTTCTATACCTTGGCAGTAGCCCAACTCACGGATCATTTCGACGTCATATCGCGTGCGCTGCTGAAGTCGCTGGGCCTCAAGTAGCTTCTCATGCTCTTTGAGTTGCTTGACCCGATCTTCCAACTCCGCCTCGATCAGATCAACGGCACCCAATAGGGTATCGCGCGAGGCAACATAATGGGTCTTGGGAAATATCGTGACCCTTGGCAAGCGCTCGTCGATCACCCCGGTCAGGGGGTCAAAGGTGCAGATATTCTCGATTTCCTCATCGAAAAGTTCAATGCGAATCGCCAAGGCTTCTGACTCAGCAGGAAAGATATCGATGACATCGCCCCGAACACGGTAAGTGCCCCGCTTAAAGTCAATATCATTGCGCGTGTATTGCAACTCTGCGAGCTGTCTCAGGACGCCGCGCTGGTCAATGATCTCACCCCGTGAAAGATGCATGACCATTTTAAAATAGGACTCGGGATCCCCCAAACCATAAATGGAAGATACAGTGGACACCACCAAACAGTCCTGACGCTCGAGCAAGGCCTTGGTGGCCGAGAGTCGCATCTGCTCAATGTGGTCATTGACCTGCGCATCCTTCTCGATAAAAGTATCGGAAGAAGGCACGTAAGCTTCCGGTTGGTAATAGTCGTAATAAGAAACGAAATATTCGATGGCGTTATTGGGAAAGAACTCCTTAAATTCTCCGTAGAGCTGCGCGGCCAGCGTCTTGTTATGCGCCATCACAATGGTAGGACGCTGCAAGGCCTGCACTACATTGGCCATGGTGAAAGTTTTACCGGACCCCGTAACACCCAGCAAAGTTTGTGCGGCAAGACCTGACTGTAGCCCCGTAATCAACTGCTCAATGGCAGCAGGCTGGTCTCCGGCGGGCGCATAAGGGGATTGAAGTTCGAAGGGTCGGCTCACAACAGGCGGGTTCTGGTTAAAACATAAGGATAACGGATCTGGATCGATAGCGAGATTTAACCTATATCCTGTTGACTGGTCGAAAAGTGCCTGTGTACACTTCGCTCCTCTTTGCGAGACCCTTCCGTCTTAGCTCAGTTGGTAGAGCAGCTGACTGTTAATCAGCGGGTCGCTGGTTCGAGCCCAGCAGACGGAGCCAAATATTTAAAAGCCGCACTCTGTGCGGTTTTTTTGTGGCCGGTATCGGCTGTGTCCCCAGATCTGTATGCGCTAGCTTGATGAGAAGAGAGAGAAGTATTGGCCGGCTGGTAACGCTGTTTGTGCTGATGTGCATCGGCCAAGTCAGTGCCACGGCACCACTTTGGCGTGACTTCAGCGGCGCTTATGTAGCCGGGAATGGGTTCACGCTTGATCCTGATAAACAGCAAACCATTACACTTGAGCACGCTGCGGGGTATGGCTGGGGAGACACTTTTACCTACCTTGACACCACCTTCTTTCGAGGCGATGAACGCGCTTACTCACTATTCGGGGAGACGGCCGCCCGCTGGTCTCTCACTGATTCTGACACAGACAGGTCCGATCAGGCCGTGACGGATGTGCTTATCTCCGCGAGCTTAGAGTTTGGCTCCGGTACGGTCGAAACCTTCACGCTCGGACCCTCAATCGATCTCAACGCGCCGGCTTTTGATTACCTCCACCTAGGCCTGATGCGCCGGGAAAGCCTCAACAGAAGCGGGTTTAACAACAGCGACGGTTGGCAATTCGTGCCCACGTGGTCGCTCACCATCCCTGCGGGTCGCTCAGAATGGGTGATCGACGGATTCGCGAAATGGATCTTTGCCACTGATCACAGCGACTACCACCCCAATTTTCAATTCAACCCGCAAATCAAATACAACATCGGCAAGCACCTGTCCGACGCGGATAAACGCGTGTATGTAGGGATTGAGTACTACTACTGGTCGAACAAGTACGGGGTTAAAAGTTCATCTGTTGCAGACAGTGACCAGCACGCCATCAGCTTCCTGGCCAAATACCATTTTTAGGCCTGAGTTTTAGGCCTCTGGTTCGCCTGATGAAGCATCTTAATTGGCTTCCGGGTCTTCATCGGTTTCGCACGCGGCAACACTACAACCCCTCTGACAACCTTTTCCGAAACGTGGGTGCCTAGCTCCTACTAGGCCTCGTTGTCTGCCGCTTCGACTGATTCGTCGGCCTGCTCAACCTCTTCGGTCTCACAACTGGCCGCTGGCTGCACATCGATCTCGCCTGTGGCCTCCCAGGTGGGGACCTTGTCATCAAAACCGGTGTATCGAAGCGTGGCGTCGCCAGTCAGCACCACCTGCAGGGAGCGTCGACGAATTTCTTTTTCACCTCCAGCAGCTGAAATGCTGAAGGTCTCCTTTGGCCGGAAGAGGAATACCTGCACAGGCTGTCCCACCGTCAGGTCTCTCTCAGCACCTTTGTCAGACGCAAAAACACTGCCGAGGTAGTGCTTGGCGCCGGGGATATCGTTGTAACCCGGGCAGCCCTCACTGGCATCGAAAAATTTGAACTTGCTGTTAAACGCACCACCCTCGATCGAGACCCGCAGCGTGGCGGTCTCTGCCGACACCGTCAGACTAGTCATCACCGCAATACTGATAACGCCTGCACTCATTCGTCTCGCCAGCGATTTCAACTTCATATTCATTCCCCTGCAACCTCACGTTTCGAATATTATTTTATTGTAGCGCGCGCATCGAGCAAATCTGTTTTACACCCTCTTCTTCCTTTCAATTGGGTGCTTTTCATACCTAGCTTCAACCATGTTTTAAGGAGAGTATTCCGCGTGGTCACTGCTATCGGTAGACTCCTCATCTAGCAGAGCGTAATCATGGGGAGGTGTTCGTGGAAACCATTTCGTGGCAGGATTTCGAGCAAGTGGATCTGCGGGTCGGCACCATCGTCACCGCAGAAGTGTTTGAAGAGGCCCGTCGACCCGCCTACATACTGCACATCGATTTTGGCCCAGATATCGGCGTATTAAAATCGAGCGCGCAGATTACCGACCTTTACCAGACTGACGGGCTAGTGGGTCAGCAAGTCATTGGTGTCGTCAACTTTCCACCTAAACAAATTGGCCCCATCCAATCTCAATGTTTGATTACCGGGTTTCCGCAAACCGATGGCTCAGTCGTACTGATTCAGCCGGAGCGAGCAGTAGAAAACGGCTCGAAGCTGGCTTGAGCCAGCAAGTTTGACAATTTACCTCGCGAGGCACTCATGCGCCGTGGTAGGTCAGAAATTGAGCCATCCGCTGCAACGCCTCATCATTACCATTTAGTGATGAGCAGAGATTCACTAGCGCCAATGGAGGTCGGTGAGCTCGCTCGTAACACCGTGTCGCTTCACCGGACTCACTCACCCACTCTGCAAGCAGTTCCGGACTCACCGCACCGGCCTCTGGTACCAGAGAGAACTGCGCTAAATTGTTGAGGGCTTTCAGGAGTTTCGGTCCGACCATCTGTGGTGCAATATGCGCCACATCGGCGCGCTCAATGATGGACTCCGACAGATACGCCAGAAACCCCAGCACCGGAGACGCCACCGTAAAGCCCATGAACGCATTGTGGGGAGACTGATAGGCGCGCCAAGTACCCTCTGCCATCTCTTGAACCCAGCACTCCTCGCCAAAAAAAGTATGAGCCGAATCCGGTATACGCCAGGTAGGGTCCACTACCAGTGTGTCGGCATCTATCCATACCACCAGGCCGTTACGGGTCGCGAGTTCCGATTCGATCCAGCGCAGCCGCGCGAGATCGGCGAGTATCGGCGTGCGCTCGCCAAGTTTTTTGCGTAACCCGGGCGTCACCCAATCAAAAAGCTCGTCACCGATGCACAAATATGCGTATCCCTGCCGCTGTGACCAGTCGGCGACAGACCTCATGCACCGACTCACCCATTCAGGCCTGAGATCGGCCGCGGACTGTAAAATAGTGACTGAGGTCATGCGATCCTCAGCGACTCAGACGATGCCTTGATTGTTCTGTAAACCCCTGACCTCAGGTTGATTTGGCTGCACTCCCCGCACGCTACCTTGCGACCGCAACCAGCGAGCCACCACACTCCAAATGGGCTCACCTTCAGCCTGCTGCACCGACGCCCATCCTGCGACCTTGTAGGTTTTATTTGCATCGACTGGCTTCCCGTCGAGGGTCAGCTGATCAATTCGTGACCCCGCTTGAGCCAGGGGCGCGATCGAATACTGCAAACCACCGACCCGCACCATATCCCCACCTTGTTGATAGTAGGGATCAGGATGGAACAGGTTGTCGGCCACATCCTCCAAAACGCGCTTGAGAAACGCGCCCGTCATTTCTGTTAACGTGACTGCTGGATAGGTAATGGCAACCTGTGCCATGAGATCCTCCATTGTGATCACGTTACCGGGCAACAGCGTTGTGCCCCAACGGAAGCCCGGTGACAGGGCGATGGGCGCATTGAGCTCGTCCATCAATGCCTCACAGATAAGCTGATCGACACTGCCATTAAAATTTCCGCGCCGGTAGAGCAGATCATCCGTCATCGCCAAAGGTTCAGCGAGGCGCTCAGCAAAGGGCGCCCGAATCCCGGCAATCAAATCGCTCATCGCCGGATCGGGCGGCAGCAACTCTGCGAATATCGGTAGCAGCCGATACGACCAGTCACGGATGCGCCCATCGCGAATATCGAAGTCCAACACCCCGAGAAACTTGCCGTTGGAGCCCGCATTGGTGACCAGCGTCATGCCGCCGGCGTTCTTGATTTCCAGCGCTCGGGGAATGGCGTCGTGGGTATGGCCACCCAGAATCGCATCGATGCCAGTTACCCGTGAGGCCAACTTGATATCGGTGTCGGCACCGTTATGCGAGAGCAGCACCACCACCTGAGCGCCGGCGGCGCGCACCTCGTCAACCTTCTCCTGAAGCTCCCGCTCCTGAATGCCGAAGGTCCAACCAGCGGTGAAGTGGGCAGGATTGGCGATCGGTGTATAGGGAAACGCCTGACCAATAATCGCCGCCGGGACCCCGTTGATCTCTCGCAGTGTATGGCTTGCGAAGACAGGATCGCCAAAGTCCATGTCCTTGACGTTGTGTGCAACAAAATCGATATGTCCGTCGAGATCGTTCTGGAGGATCTCGTTCACCCGCTCTGCACCCAGCGTGAATTCCCAGTGACCGGTCATGACATCAACACCCAGAAGCTTACTGGCCTCGACCATGTCTTGACCCTCGGTCCACAGTGCCGTCGCCGAGCCTTGCCAGAGGTCACCGCCATCGAGTAATAGTGCCCCCGGCCGGTCAGCGCGAAGTCGCTTCACCAAGGTCGCAATGTGAGCAAAACCTCCTACACGACCGAACTGCTCAGCGGCCGCTATGTAGTCGAGGTGGGTCAATGCGTGCGCCGATCGCGAGCCGGGCGCAAGTTCAAACTGCTGCACTAACGCCTCACCCACCAGATGCGGGGGTCGATTCCAGGCATCGTGGACGCCAATATTGACCGACGGTTCTCGATAATGAATGGGCAGCAGCTGGGCATGGACGTCAGTCAAATGCATCAGATGCACATTGCCCACACGCGGCACATGGTAGAGGTCGGATGATGCGCTCTGAGCATGAAGCAGCGAAGGCAAAGGCAAACCCGCCGCCGCGCCCAGCGCTAATAGTTTATGGAACTCCCGTCGCTGCATCCTTGTCAGGGCGTCACTGTTTGGTTTGATTCACGGGAGAAGCCGGATCCAGCAGGTAGGCCATCACGTCTCTCAACTGCTGTTCGCTGAGAATGCCCTGAGCACCAAAGCGCGGCATGTGCGAGCACAGGTTGTACGCGTGGGTATCCCAAAGTTTGGTCCAGGTGTATCGAAGCATCGGCTCTGACTGGCCGCGCGCGCCGTAGCCTGTTAATGACGGGCCAAGGTTGCCGTAGGCTACCTCGTCGGGTGCAAGTTGATGACAGGCGTAGCAATTGCCGCCATTGGGTTTAGTGGGATCATCGCTGGATTGCAGACCACGGCCATTACCCGCTACTTCTGCGCCACGCTGCCAATCGCCGAGAAAAACGCCATCTGCGGGCAATACCACCGCATCCAGACGCTGCTGCCGCAATTCGCTCAGCACCGTCTCCTCAACGGGCGTGCCGCGGGGAGCGCTGCACACCTCCTGCACGGCATCCTGTTGAAGTCGCGCCATCGTGGCCTGGTTTTTGGCCATAAACGAGCTCTCGAGGACGGCGGCGATGTCTTCGGCCGCACTCGTCCACGACCCAGCTACCAGACTCAATCCAACAATCCTTGCCACTCCTGCGAGTCTCATCGCTTCAGTCCTGGAGCGCTCATCACGCCTCCTGCGGCATTCACCGCCATGTACGTTTGCAACGCAATGCTGGTCGTGGAGCCCATTTGTAACTCGGGCCAACGCTGCTGTCGAAAACAGTCGCGCATGCGCCACCCCATCGTTCTCACCAAACCCTGCGAAATCCGATACGCAGGCCAACTGCCCCAGGCATTGGCAGCACCGGCATGAGATGTGAGATCTGGTAAAGACTGCAAGCGGATGCGCATCTCTGACTGCTCGTGACAGGTCGCACAGGAAAAATCATGGGGGCCTGCACGGTAAAAGAAAATCTCCTCGCCAAGCACATACATTTCGCGCTCGGCTGCATGAGTTTGCTCAGGTGCAATGGTTTCGCCCTCAGATTCGGCTGCCAGCCAGGTCACCAATGCTTCTATTTCAGTGCCGAGATCTCCCCGTAAGGAGTATGGCTTCGCAGTGACAGACTCAAGATCACGTCCCTGAATCGTGGTCATACAATGCACAAGTCGGGCCTCGACATCCATAACCTCATTCGTATCGGCAAAGTAACGGGGAAACCGCACATAGGCGCCGGCGGTCACGCCCGAGCCCAGCCCCAGATCGCACGCTTCTAGAGTCGCCGACTTGGGGCCCTGAGCCGTAAACCAGAGCTCTTCACCCTCATCAATAACGAAGACTGCTGGGTTGTCATCCCCCATAAGATCCCGGTACTGATCGAAAACGCCATCAGCCGGCACCCGTGCTGCACCAAGGGACAGCGCAAGACACACTGACCAGAAAAAAACCGTTTTCACACCATACCCCCTGGGCATCTGTTTTCAGCGGATAGTCGTTTGTCCCTCTCCGGTACCACCCTGATTGTCTTCCCAGGTGACCCGAACCGTATCACCGGGCTCACCACCCTCGAATCGAACACCCAAAAAGGGATTGGCCGACACGGCGGCGCCCCAATGGCCTTGCATCACCGTCTGATCACCATGAAACACGACTACTTCCGTAATGAAATGCGCAGGAATGGCCTCGCCTGCCTCATCCTTGCGCATACCGGTTTCCATGGGGTGACGCATCAAGGCTTTGACTTCAGTGATGTCGCCCTTTTTCTGGGCACGAATTTTGATTCGACCTGCCATTGTGACCTCCTCAGCCGCCGCAGCCACCGAGGGTGACCTTGGTCTCCCTCGACTGCATAAATAACTGTCCATCGGCCTCAACCACTGCATAGAGCGTGCAGGTTTGAGCGACCTTTACCCGAGTCTCGATATAGACCTCTGTACCCAGCGGGATATTGAAGGATGCTGCCAGCGGATTAGGATTCATTTCTACCAGTATCGATACCTTGGTCACATTCGGCAGCGCCGCCGAATCAACCGCGACGCGAATCGGCACCACCGCACCGTTCTCGGCAATATCGGGTGTCACAAATTCAATGCCCTCGTGGGCGGAGGGTGCGTCACCGAGTGCCGCTAGCGCCTGATCCAGCGCGGTAGCGCCGAATGCCGCGTCTGGCCGAACCAAGGTCGCCCAAACACGTCCGGGCAATGCGGCGGCGGCGCCCAGCACCAGGGTCCATTGCAACCATCGTCGGCGGGATATCGGTTTTGCTTTCATCGTTGTCATCTTCCCTGTCACTCCCTTAACCGCCATCGCCCGATATCAACCAGGCGACAATCTGCTGTAACGCGTCGTCATCGACTCCAGGCATTGCGGGCATCGGCACGCTCCCCCACACTCCGACGCCGCCATTCGCTATCTTGTCACGTAAGTAGGCAATGTGCTCTTCCCCTGCGTACCGCGCTCTTATCGCTTCGAAGTCCGGCCCCACGAGCTGACCCGACATCTGATGACAACCAGCACATCCCCCCGCATTTAACGCAGCGTCAGGCGCCGCCACCTCGGCAACAGCGTGATCGGTTGCCATATTGTCTGGCGCGGTCCACAACCCAGGGTAAGGCCCCCAGTCTCGGACCTGCTCCGCAAGATTACCGTGCGCATTCATCGCGTAGTCTGGCAGGGAAGAAATAACAGCCGTCCCCACATCACAATCCCTCACACACGATGACCCTGTCACATCGGGCTCACCCCGAACAGACCACAGCCCGTGCTCGCGGCTCATGCCGTTCCGGTTGGGCATCAGGGCCTGAGTGGCAGCAATATTACTGTCGGATAGAACAAAGTCATCCTCAACCACGTAACCCAGATTCAATAGATAAGCGACCAGCCCGTAGACCTCATCATGGGTCAGTGATTTCGGTGCGTTCCACGGCATAGCGCGAAAGATGTAATCCCACAGCGTTGAGAGTGTGGCGACTTTCATCAGTGTTGTGCGCGTAACGGCAGAGTCCTGCAACGCAGCAACACGCCCTGTCGCGATATCGTCCTCGGTGATATAGCCCAATACCAGCGGTGCAAAGATTTCATTGGAGTCACCAAAGTCACCGTGGCACGAGGCGCATTGCGCCAGCCAGGTCTCTTCACCCTGCCACACGTCGCCGCTCCCCGGGGGCAGGCCGAGAAAGTCAGGTCGCACATCGATATCCCAAGCAATTACTTCGGTATCGGTCGCGGGCCTGCCCAACACCTCAACGCCCTCAGGGACGCCAGACGCCAGCGCCGTGGTGGAAGTGCCCCACAGGAGGGCGATCAATACTCCCCTAGCCCAGCTGCACATTGTGTACCTCTCCATTACCGCCAACACGCCACGTTTGGATCGCGTTGTTGTGGTAGATCGATCGAGTGCCGCG
>JADHNP010000082.1 GCA_016779445.1 Luminiphilus sp.
GCTTCGGTTGTATCTGTATTGCGACGCAGGAATATTTCCGGGTAGCCCTGCTGCCTGCCAATGGTATCGGTGTAAGTACCGTTGTAAATATCCATTGAAAACGCGACGTTATGCTCTACTGCTAGGTCTATCGTGGCATCTTTGAGTAGCGATGCATGCTCGAGGGAGTCTACCCCTGCCAAGATGGCATCTTGCCCTGACTGGTCGCTGTGGACATGAGCGGTTACTTTTTTCCCATATCTTTTGGCCACGGCAACAACAGATGCTATGTCGGCTTGAGTCATCTCGGGGGCTCCGGGGCTCGTACCCATTGAGAAGACCGCGCCCGAGGCGATGACTTTTAGGAAATCGGCGCCCGCGATGATGGCGGCTTCAGCACGCTCAGCAAACTCCACCGGCGTTCTTGCTATACCCTGCTGCGACTCGACTGGAATTCGATCCGGTGGGATTTCAGGGAAGGTAAGGTCACCCCCTCCACCCGGAATCGTGAGGTATGGCCCCGCGGTTTGTATTCTAGGGCCCAACGCATCTCCCCGCTCTATGATTTCGCGAGCCTGGTAGACCCTGTCAGGGAACCAAGCCCCTACATGACGCACTGTAGTGAACCCGGTAAGTAGCGTTGTTTGTGCATTATCAAGAATTAATTGGAGCGTTTCTTCGGGTGTCCTTCTCGCATAAACGCCATAGTCTACGGAGTCTTCGGGATTGCCATCTAAATGTACATGGGTGTTGATAAGTCCCGGCAGGCAGGTGAAGTCTGATAGATCTAAACTATTGGGCGTGGGTATTGGGCGGCCATCATCTGGCTCGATGGATGTGATGCGCCCGTTCGAGATCGTAATGAGTTGTTTGGTCAGGGGGGCGGGCGCTAGGCCATCAATTACAGCGCCACATTTGATTACCGTTACGCCACTGGCATCGCCTGGCAAGTGATCCTTTACCTCGGCAGCGCCTGCAGAGGTAAAGGGAAGTAAGATCCCCAGCGCTATTTGACACAGTTTTGGGCGGATCGAAGATGGAAACGATACCAGCATCCTTACTCCGATTGATGTCGGTATCGTAAATAGATTAGGGCGTAAATGGTCAGCGCGCAGCTTGAGGCCAGTCCACACAGAACAAAAACTCCATCAAAGCCCCAGCCAAGGTCGAGCATAATTGAAGCGGCAAAAGGACCTGCTGTCTGGCCGAGGCCTTGTGCGCCGGGAATGAAGGCGGCCGCGCTGCCAGACCGGTCGGTCACCGATACACCCCCCATTTGATACACGTCGATAAAGATCCAAAGGAAATTGAACATCGCCACGCTCATTAAGAAAAGTGCTGCATTAATATTAAATGCCAAGAGACTCACGGCGAAGATCATGAAAGCGAAGGTGACCAATAGCGGCCGATCATAATCAAATCTTTTCAGTACCCACATAGCGGCGAAGCAGCCCACGAATGACAGTAGGGAGCACCATGCGATCACTTGCCCTGCCCATTCACTATCAAGCCCCGATGCGCTGGCTGCCAACTCAATATTTGACCAATAGGCGCCGATGTTGACGTAGGCGATGACGATTGCCGCGATACCAACCCACGCTAACCTAGGCGGGCGTTGATTTATCGAGGTGGTTTCTACGGGAACTGTTTCAACACCTTTTTTTGGGATCATGCGCACGAAGGGGAGGGTGATTAAATACGTCGCGATGAAAAAATAGTAAATACCATCCATTGTCAGTCGGGGTATCAGTTGCAGCTCAAGAAATTGGGACACGGCGAAGGCGAGTAGCATCCAATTGAACGCTTCACGTGGCTTAGAGTTGGCGCCCAAGCTCGCTACCGCAACAGCGGTATAAAATCCCGAGCCTAATCCGGCTAGGAACCGGAGGGAAAGGGTCATCTGATAATCAATGAATTGAGTGCACAGGCCGTTTGCAAGAATCGCTAACCCTATGCCGAGGTAAATGAGATGTTGACGATTCGACCGTCTTATCAAGAGGCTGGTGATCACCGCGCCAATAAATAGACCGAGCAAGTCCGCCGACGCAACACGATTGACTTGCACCTCTGTGAAACCCAGCTGATCGACCCATGCGCTGTTGATAGCGGGCAGTGCCACTAATACGCTGTATCCAACCAGAGTCATGAACAAGCTTAGGAGGAAAGGACCCCGGGCATCAAAGGGGTTGGTGGGTTCGGTTGTCTCGGTAATGGCAGTGCTCAAAGGTGCTCCAATCTGCCGACTGTTTACAGTCAGTGACAGTACTCTCGCACCTGTAGCTCCCTTAGGCAACGTTTGGTCCGTGCTCGTTGGGCGAGCGCGACTCAACCCGCGCTGGGCGTTGCTCTCATTATTCGATAGTGCGCGCCCACAGCGCGCACGAGGTCCTAGCAGGATGGCTGGGTTGTGACTAAAGTTTGAGGCACCGTGAAAGGGGGTGAGCCTTTTCCGGATTATTTCAGAATTGATGGGCGCTAATTCGCTAGATTTACATTAACGCCTGTGCTCAGATGAGCCGCGAAATATGTGCGAGATGATACGCCCCAGTGGATCAAAAAGTGGCCACATTTACCGTTGAACAATATTGCGATTCGGCGACCATGCATTTGGCGAAAAGAGACGCCATGACCGCGATTGCTGTGAGTATTGAGGGTCTCAAATACTACCCGGAAAGTATTCCCCTACTATGCGTTGCGGCAAAAAGTTGCATTGCAAACCGCTATCTTAGCGAAGCGCGCTTATACATCGATAAAGCAATGAAGCTTCAGGTGGGTAGTGCAATCGCCCATGAAATTCACGCTGATTTGCTTGTGCTGGAGGGCATGCCGGGAGAGGCCATTAAATCTTATCGACAATCCCAACGCTTGCGCCCCGATGGCGATGAGGTGCAGAAGAAGATCGATCATGCACGTTACCGAATGAATCGGCTACGACCAAAGGATGGCACGCGTGGAGCGCGAGTAAAGTTTCCAGAAGAAATGGCGCGCGCAGGCCAATTGGAACGTGATGGGAAGGGTGCTGAGGCAGAAGATATTTATCGCAGGATCTTGCGCCGAGATCCAGATCATGTGGAGGCGATGCGCCATATGGCCGCTATCGCCACAAAGCACCAACAATACCGAGATGCAGAAGTATTCCTGCAGCAAGCAGTAAAGGTAGCGCCCGACTATGCCCGAGGGTGGTTGGAGTTGTCGGTAGCGCAATTGAACGGCGACAAGCTGGAGGAGGCGATTGAGAGCGCGCGGAGGGTCGTGGAACTTGTGCCAGATACGGCAGAGGCTCATCTTGCATTAGGAAACGCACAGGCTCGCGCTGATTGGCCTGAGCAGGCCGCAGAGTCATATCGGGCTGCTCTGGATATTGTGCCAGATCACGCCGGCGCCTTTTCGGGTTTGGGGCAGCAATTGAAAACAATAGGGCGGCAGGAAGACGCGATCGAAGTGTACAGGCAGAGCATAAAATGTGATCCCACCAATGCGGAGCCCTATTGGAGCCTCGCAAACATGAAGACTTTCCGTTTTGATGATAGTGACCTTGGGGTGATGCGGGAGATGTTGGAAAGTCGGGAGATAAGCGACCAATCTTCTGTTCAGTTGTGCAATGCACTGGGCTTTGCCTACGAGAGTCGCAAGGAATTTGACCGAGCCTTCTATTATTTTCAAAAAGGTAATTCTCAGCAGCGGGCGTTAGAAAGTTACGACCCAGTTGAGACTGAAGTGGCAACCGATCGTCATATAGAAATCTTCACGCCAGAATTCATTGAAGCGCGCGAGGGCAAGGGTGCTTGCGATGACGCACCTATATTTATCGTTGGACTGCCGCGCTCAGGATCCACTTTATTGGAGCAAATTCTCGCCAGCCACAGCGAGGTGGATGGCACTCATGAATTGAGTGACTTGGGAATGGTTGTGCGGAGTTTGCCGCAAAGAAGCTCAAAACAACGCTTCCCCGACAATCTCCCTGATCTGGCGGTTAAGGTATGGGCAAGCTTGGGAGAGGCGTACATAGAGCGAACGCAGAAGTACCGACGAGGAGCGCCACGGTTCATTGATAAAAACCCTAATAACTTTATCCATGCGGGTCTGATTCGATTGATACTGCCTAACGCTCGTATCATCAACGCGAAACGTCACCCAATCGATAGTTGTTTTGGCAGTTTCAAGCAGTTGTTCGCAAAGGGACAACCGTTTACCTATGACTTGACAGAAATAGGTGAGTATTACATTCAATATCAACGGGTTATGGATCACTGGCACCAGGTAATGCCTGGGTTTGTGTTAGACGTCCAGTATGAGGATGTCGTAAATGATGTCGAAGGCCAGGTTCGACGGATTCTTGATTTTTGCGGGCTGCCCTTTGAAGCTGGCTGCGTGAATTTTCACACGACCCAGCGAGCGGTAAAAACTGCGAGCTCAGAACAGGTGCGCCAACCTATCTATTCCAGCTCAGTGAATCTCTGGCAGCGATATGAGTCCCATTTGGGCGAGTTGCTCGATATTTTAGAGCCTCTGTTGGAGCAAGATCCAAAACTTGGATCTAGCCGCCTATAGGTCGGGAAGAATCACGCCTTTCTCCCTGCGAAAAATTGCTATAAAGTCTATACCGTAGGCTTTTTATGAATATGCCAACGCCACGTGAGGGCGTGAGTTTATGGGGGAGAGAGTAATGTTCCAATCGATGCACAAACCTAAGTTTCAGCTTTTGCCGCTGACCACGGCGGTAACGTCTGTACTCGTACCGTCACCTCAGGTGATGGCGCAAGAGGGCGCAATGCTCGAGGAAGTGATTGTCAGTGCGCGAAAGCGGACTGAGTCCGTCCAGGATATCCCTGCCAGCGTTCAGGCGCTGTCTGGAGAGGATATCGCGCAGATGGGCGCTCGGGGTATGGAAGACTTTACCCGCTTCATGCCCTCGGTGAATGTCCTCAACTACGGTAACGGTGCTTCAAGCGTCATCTTCCGCGGCGCGACGATCGATGGTGGTGGTTATGTCGCGCAGGCAACCTCATCGGTTTATCTCGACGAAATTTCAATCACATCCACCGGAGCGCAGCCGACCATTCGCATGGTAGACATTGCTCAGGTCGAGGCTTTGGCCGGTCCCCAGGGTGCGATTTATGGTTCTGACGCGCAGGCTGGAACACTGCGAATCATTACCCAGAAGCCTCAAATGAATGAGTTCAGCCTTACGCTAGATGGGTATGTGCGAACGGGTTCCGACGTAGACGGTAGTTATGATGGTTCTGTCGTAGCCAATATTCCGCTAATCGATGACACGCTGGCGCTGCGGGTGGTGGGGTTCACAGCCGAAGATGGCGGATTCATTGACAATGTATTGGGCCACACCCCCGACTACCTCAGTACTCCTGATAGCCCCCATGATTGGAGTGGCATGGACTGGGGCGAGTTGGATAACTCGGAATTTGTTGAGGACGACGTTAACCACTCCAAGGTAGACGGCTGGCGTGGCTCGTTGCGCTGGGACATCAATGACAGTTGGTCCGCCACCGCTCAGTATCTGCACCAAGAAGTGGATAACGGCGCTTACGGATTCATGGACCCGTATGTGGGCGATCTGAAAAAAGTGTCGTTCTTTGATGATTACAGCACGGATGAACTAGACCTTTACGGTTTAACGGTAGAGGCCGACCTCGGATTCGCGCAGCTAGTGTCTGCGACTTCCTATTACGAGCGTGACACGACCTGGGGCCAGGATATCACGGCTTATCACCACTATTGGTCAGGGGCGTACTGGTCATGTGCTGGCGCGTTTGAGGTCGATCCTGACGTGTACTACTGGTACTACACTACTCCTGGTGGTTTGGCCTTATACAACGGGGCTTATTGCCTTGCGCCAACAGCGAGTGGGGATTACCTGAGTACGATTCAAGAAATTGGCTATCAGGAGCGGTTCACGCAAGAGCTTCGATTGTCAGCTCAGGGTGAGACCCTCGATTGGCTGGTTGGTTTGTATTACGAGGATGCACAAAACTACTGGGAAAGTGACTTTGCCGATGTAACGAACGGTGACTTCCAGCAGTCCGTCGCGCTCGACTATTACGAGTCGATGGATGGGGTGACGTACCCTAATGCGACACATGCTTGGGACTCTTACAGCGACACGAGCTGGGAGCAATGGGCCGTATTTGGTGAAGTCATTTGGCATTTAACGGACAAGATCGATGTAACGATGGGCGGTCGGTTTTTCGATCGAGATACATCGAACGCCTACTACGTGCAGCGTCCCAATACCCGTGATGACTTGGCTACATACCCCAACGGTGCTGAAGTGCACGAAACAAACGATAAAGAGTTCGCACCGAAGATTGCGGTGTCATATCGCTTCAATGAGGACGTGATGGCGTATATGTTGTACACCGAGGGGTACCGGCCCGGCGGCACCAACCGTGTTCGCGGACAGCCGTTTTACCCGAATAACTACGAGCCGGACATCATGACAAACTATGAAGCCGGTCTTCGCTCTACCATCTTCGGGGGTGCTGGTCGCTTTAACCTCACCGCTTTTTATATGGATTGGGAGGATTATCAGCTCGAGCTCGTAGACCCCAGCAACCAACCGTGCCCCGACGGTGGTGCGGTCGCGGGTGTATGCGGGCAGCCATGGCAGGTGTCGATCGGCAACGCTGGTGACGCTCACATCCTGGGCGTGAATGGTGAGTTCGATTGGGCTCTAAACCAGAACTGGACGTTTGGTATGAATGCCGAGTGGCTTGAGGCGGAGAACGACTCTGATCTCACCGACCAGGGCCTTGCGGTCTATAAGGGCGACAACCTACCTACTGTTGCGGAACTGACTGGTTCTGCATGGTTGAATTACGACCGACCGGTATCATTTTTCAATGGGTCTGAGGTCTTTGCTAGGCTCCAGTGGTCCTATCGTGGTGATAGTAGCAATATCATTGATAACACTCCGAGTTCCTCTAACAATCCACAGTTAACCAATCCGAGCAATAACATTGGCGACCTGTCGTTTGGGGTAAGGGGCGACAGTTGGGAGGTCTCCGCCTTTGTCAACAACCTCACCGATGAGCGTGCAACCTATACTATTGGTTCTGGCGCATTTGAATATGGTGCCGCAAGTTCAAGGGATGGCAGAGAGCACACTCAAAAGAACTACGTTAACCGGCCTCGTGAGTTCGGGATAAGACTGATCAAGCGCTGGGGCGGATAGGTATAGGGCTCGACAGCGCCATCATGAAGGCCAGCGTTGCTGGCCTTTTTTGTGCGCCCTGCAATAGCAGGGTCAGCTCAATAAGGCCATAACTCGAGGCCATGAATAGCGTTGCGGATGTCCATGGTCATGTTTACCGAACCAATGGTTTCGCCAGAGTGAATATCGTACAGCGAGATCGTGGAGGGTGAAGAGCCTCCGACAAGAAGCCGGTCTTCATAAACACACAGGCCTCTGCCAAATGCCTGACGTGCAATTTTGGAGTCGTCGATACTTGCAAAATGAATTTCGCCACTTTCGTACTGCTTAATCTTGAAGCCTCGTTGTCCACGTTCACGGCTTACGAAGCGAACATGGTCGCTTGCGGTATCGTTGAAAATAACACCGTCCCTATAGGGCCGAGCGTTATGCGTGCCGGCTGGCAAGCTACACACAACCTGCACTTCGTGATCGTGAGTAAGATGGAGTAGCGCGTTGGTTCGAAGTCCGCTGAGGAATATCCCGTTCGAGTCAACGTGCACCATATTAATATGATGTTCGTTATGCCTGCCGGGGCCCGAGCGCCTGCAAGGATCGAAAGTAAAGCCACTCCATTTATCTGCAATTTTTTGTAAGTGAAATCCCCAGGTGAATGCCTTTTCGTCCAAATCGTAGGCTAGGAGGCTGTCATGGCCCGTCGATGTAAGCAGCAGTTTTCGGCCCATACGGCAAATTTCATGACAGTGCTTGAGGTATCTGTTGCGCCTGCTGTGCTGCAGATTGAAATCCCTGTTGAAGCAGAATAATTCGTCTGAAGCGGCGATATAGATATCGTCACCGTCGAAAGCAATGCCTCTAAGTCCCCGATCAGCGCCGCGTCCTTCCCAGTCAATGTCAGAGCTATTCCAATCGATGTGCTGTTCTGAGGTCTGAGTTTGAAAGTCGATGGTATAAACACCACCATGACTTTCACCCTGTTCGCTGCCTCGGACGACAGAGGTGGCGATTAGCTTGGGGAGTTGCAGCGGCATGAATAGTTAGGCTCTGAACGGTTGTTGAGGATACTCAAAATACACGAGGCATCGACGTCAGCACCCTATTCTGGCATTAAGGATAGCCTAGTGATAGCCTCCAGCGGACTCGATTGCAGGACGGTATTAGATTGGATATTGACACATCCTTGAGAGAGCTAGGTGACGTGCCCATGCAGCCTTTGCGTGAGGCCATTGAGTTGTTACGACGTGAAGTATGGCTGGATAATCAACAGCGCCAACAAGACTACGACGTGCACAGACGCACAGAGTCCGTTGTAATGATATTTACTACGGGGGACGGCTGGCCCGATATCAAAGTGATCAGGGAGACAGGCTGGGATTTTCTGCATGAGACCGCGGTGCCCCTGATGATGGGGATCATCAAACAACACTATCCTGTTGGCGGTACTATTATCCGGGCCATGGCGGCGAAGCTGTTGCCTGGAGAGGTCATCACTCCACACCGCGACGCGCACCCGTCATTTCATAATAGCCATCGTATTCACATACCCATTAAGACCAATAACCGAGTTAGATTCATGATTGATGGACAGCCTCATCGACTAGAGGTTGGAAAGGCTTATGAGATCAACAACCAGAAGACGCATAGCGTGATGAATAAGGGCAAAGACGAAAGGGTGAATTTTATTTTCGACTACGTTCCTCCCGAATTAGTTGCCTCTCAGAGCACTGGCGTTTAGGCATCGATGGGACAGGGGTTGATGAGTGATGCGGCTCAATCAGGTTGTTCGGAATCAGTTCCGATTGCGCAACACTCGGTCATCGATTTTAAAAAATATCAGTTTTGCGCCTCACTTCAATGCTTCTGATAAACCGTGCTCGGGCTTGACTGGCTCTCGCTCGGACTTATTTGCTTACTGGGAGCAATGTCACCGGGCCCAAGCCTTGCAGTGGTCATGCGCCATTCGGCCAGTACTGGTGTTAGGGCAGGACTGGCATGTGCCATCGCGCACGCCTTCGGTATATTCCTCTGGGCAATGCTCATGGTTGGTGGGCTTGGCGCGTTACTTTTAGCGCAACCCGCATGGTTTGATGTGATCCGGGCGAGTGGTGCACTGTTTCTGATGTATTTGGGTGTCCGCTCCTTGCTAAATAATGAAGCGGAGATGCCCACTTTCGAAAATGGCGACAGCGCAATAGCGAGTTATCGCGCCGCCCGGGAAGGCCTGTTGATCGCCCTGTCTAATCCAAAGATTGCGATTTTTTTTGCGGCGTTATTTAGTCAATTCATCCAACCACAGGCACCTTTAATGAAACAGGTAGCGATTGCAGTGACGGCAGCCGTAATTGATGCACTTTGGTACGCTCTGGTGTCAGTCTCGGTCTCTCGCGCTGCGATTGTGGTGAGTCATATCACCTTGTTGAACCGGTTATTTGGGGCAATACTTGTGGCGCTATCGCTGGCGGTATTTTGGTCGCTCTGGCCCCTGTGATGGTTCAAATCCGGTCATAGGAGCGGCAAGAAAGGAGCGGGTATGGCTACGCGTTGGCGTATCGCGATACTGTTAGCGGTTATCACTACTATCAACTATATCGACCGGTCGGTATTCGGGGTGGTGGCGCCGGTAGTGCGGGACCAATTTGGCATTGGTGATGCCGACTACGGACTGATCACCAGCGGGTTTCTGCTTGCCTACGGCATCGGCCAACTGATATCTGGCCCGCTCATCGACCGGCTTGGAACCAAACGTG
>JADHNP010000083.1 GCA_016779445.1 Luminiphilus sp.
CGCTTTGGGTATCACCTGAGCAAAGGTGCTTGCTAGGCGCAAGCAAGTACGTATAAACTGGAAATGTCTGGTCATTTAAGCTGGAAATGTCAGTACAAAAGCAATCAAATCCCTTTCCTAAAGAATTGCTACGGAGCCATGCAAAGACAAAGTTGAAACCCATTTGCGCTGGGATAGCGCTGGCGTCGGTCGTTGTCAGCGACTACGCCACGTCACAAGATGCCGGGAGCACCGGGCCGATGTTAGAAGAGGTCATGGTGACCGCTACACGCCGCGGCGAGTCGGATATTCTTTCCACACCGGTTTCTATGACTGCACTCGACGGTGATGATGTCCTGAAATACGCGATCAGAGACCTCAATGACATTGCAGTTTCAGTGCCTGGATTGTCCTCAGGCACAGTGTCGGCATTCAAATCTGCACAGTTTGCGATGCGTGGTGTCTCTGAGACCACCATTATTCTGTATAAAGAGTCGCCTGTTGGTGTGACGCTCGATGACTTTGTGGTGCCGCACATACAAACTTCGAACCTTGAGATGTTCGACATTGAGAGCGTCGAGGTGCTGCGCGGCCCGCAGGGGACTCTCTTTGGCAAAAACACGACGGGTGGCGTTATCAATGTTCGTACCAAGCGACCCCAGATTGGTGAAAACAGCTTAGATCTTCGTGCACAGCTTGGCGACTTTGGCACCAAGAAAGGTAATGCCGCACTGAACCTCTCCTTGGGCGACAATCTCGCTTTTCGCTTCTCAGGCATGATGCTGAAATCTGATGGCTTTTATGAGAACACCGCGAGTTATGGCCCTCTGGGCTCTCCTGTGCCAATCGATGCAACACACATGGGTAAATCTGGAAGCGGCGATGGCCGAGATTTGGGCGGGGACGACGTCTTTACTGGACGGGCGAAGTTGCTCTGGAAACCTAACGAGAACAGCAACGTCTTGCTTCAGTATGAAATCGTGCGTGATGAGGGCGACACCCCCCCTATAGTCCATGAGTCTGAAGATGGTTACTTATGGCCCTTATGGGGTTATCCGGCTGCATCGGGAGACCCCCATAAAAGCGCCGGCAACACGCTTAGAGACGATCTGTTGCTCAAGATGACCGATGGGCATCGCGTCGATATCGATGGCTTCTACCTCAACAGTGACTGGGCGCTCAACGATAATTACACGTTGTATTTCAATCTTGGTACGCGTGAACAGGAATCCCGATTGCCTAGTTCTTACACGGGCACTACGGGCCCGCAGTCACTGTTTGATGCGACTCGAGATGATGATCGAGAGACGAGTCAGGCGGAGATTCGGATTGGTTCCGATCTTGACGGCAACTTTAATTTTACTGCCGGAGCTTTTTATCAGGAAGACGATACGGAGTTCTGCGTGTTGCAGGTAGTGGGGTTCTTGGATAACTTTTTCCTCGGCGCGCCACCAGATTTCTTCAACACGAACCCTTTGATCTTATGTAACTCACAAGAAGCCGAAGCCATGGCATTTTATGTTGACGGCACATGGGATGTGACGGATCGTTTCCACCTTACGGGTGGCTTCCGCTACACCGACGAAGAAAAGTCCTGGGCGGGCCGGCCGAGAGTCAATGTCTTCCTGCTGGACGGCGCGCCAACTCTGGAGCAACTTGGAGAGCCTATCAACGGTGCCGACTTCGATCAGTACCCAACGGGAGTGGTCAGAAACAGCAAGAGCTGGCAGGAGCCGACTTATCGGCTGATAGCGGGCTATGATTTTTCTGACGATCTGTTCGGATTCTTTGGTTACTCACGAGGCTTCAAGTCTGGTGGGTACAATGACCAGCTTGGCACGCAGTTGAATCCCATCACTGATTTGGCCGCAGAACCGACTGATCCAGAGATCGCAGACTCTTTTGAGGGGGGCATAAAATACTCCTTTGCGGGAGGAGCGGCGAATATCTCCCTCAACGCGTACTACGTTGAGTACACCGACGCTCAGCGCACCTTTAATGTTTCTTTCCCGGGCGGAGGCCAGGAGACCCTCTTTTTCAATGCTGCCGAGATGACGGTTACCGGCGTAGAGGCTGAGGGCTCCTGGGCAGCGACAGATGCACTGTCTTTCAACTACAACGTATCTTGGATGGACGCTGAATTCGATACTTTTCAGGCTGATACCAATTTCGATGGTGTAATAGACGTGGACCTGAGTGGCCAGCCGGTCACTCGGGCTCCAGAGCTCATGGGCAGTGTAGACGGCACATATGTCCACGCTATTGGTGGTGGGCATCGACTCGAATGGAAGTTGCGCGCCTCTTACGAGGACGAATCGGTTTCGGCTTATTCGGATGTGGCGCCCGAGTACAACACCATGCTTAATGAGAAGACCTTGGTTGATGCTAGCGTCACGTTTTACGACAAAGACGATCGCTACTTCATTCGCGCTCTTGGCAGTAATTTGACGGACGAGGACTATCGCACTGGATCCTTGTCGGTTGCGACCCTATGGATCATGTCGGCCTATGGACCACCTCGTTACTTTGGTCTTGAGTTTGGCGCAAAGTTCGATTTTTAATATCTGATGATAAAATCCGGGGCCGAAAGGCCCCTTTTTTGTGTCCACAGGATGGCGTTATGCAGCAAAGTCAGATCGCGCTCGAAAAGCTCCACGATGCCTACCGGCTGATGAAGACCATTCGTGAATTCGAAGAGCGGATGCGCTCCGAATACCAGCAGGGCAAGCTGCCCGGCTTTATCCATATCTATCGTAATCAAGAGGCGGTCGCGGTCGCGGCCTGCCTCGATATGACGAATGAGGACTACATTGCCAGTACGCATCGGGGGCATGGTCACTGCATTGCTAAGGGCTGTGAAATCGAGGCCATGCTGCTGGAGCTCGCCTGCAAAGAGGATGGACTGTGCAATGGTAAGGGCGGTTCGATGCACATTGCTGACATGTCCAAGGGCATGCTGGGCGCGAATGCGATTGTGGGGGGCGGGCCGCCGATTGCCGCGGGTGCTGCACTGACCGCTAAAACACTAAATAACGGCGCTGTGTCCATGGCCTTTATTGGTGATGGCGCCTCGGATCAGGGCACGGTTGCCGAGTCTTTGAATCTTGCAGTCGTGCTGCAGCTCCCTATGATCTTTATGTACGAAAATAATCGTTACGCGGAATTTACTAAAAGCCCGAAGCCAGACGGCCGCATTGCGGAGCGCGCGGGGGCCTTTGGTATGCCAGCTGAAGTGGTCGATGGCAGCGATTTTTTTGCGATGTACGATGCCTGCCAGCGGGCCATCACGCGTGGCCGAGAAGGCGGCGGGCCCACAGCAATCGAAGCGGTGTGCAACCGCTACTACGGGCACTTCGAGGGCGACCCTCAGGCATACCGAGATCAGGACGAGCTGGCGCAGGAGCGCGCCGTGAGCGATCCAATACCGCGATTTCTGGCGGATCCGCGTGCTGCGGCATTGAGTGCAGAGTCCATTGCCGAGATAGACGCTGCCATCCTGGCCGAGATCGACCGCGGCTTCGAGGTCACTTACGCGGCGGCCGACCCGACACCGGATAAGCTCTATACGGATGTCTATATCCACTACGAGGGGAGGTTGCGCTAATGAAGATGTCGATTCGTGAGGCCATTAACCAGACCCTTCATCAAGAGATGGCGCGGGATGAGCGCGTGATTGTGCTGGGTGAAGATGTCGCCAGTGATCAGGGTGGTGTTTACGGCATTACTGAGGGGCTCCCCGCTCAATTCGGGGTGCACCGGGTCATAGACACACCGATCACCGAGTCTGCCATTGTTGGCGCGGCGGGTGGCGCTGCGTTAACAGGCCTGCGCCCTGTGGCAGAGCTGATGTTCGTGGATTTTCTGGGAGTCTGCCTCGATCAGATCCTGAATCAGATTGCCAAATTCCGATACATGTTTGGCGGGCAGGCGCGAACGCCACTGGTGATTCGCACCATGATCGGTGCGGGCACCGGCACGGGCCCACAGCACTCACAGATTTTGTATCCGTTGCTGGCTGCGATACCGGGCATCAAAGTGGTGACGCCGGCCAATGCCGCCGATGCCAAGGGGCTGCTGACGACGGCGATCCGCGACGATGACCCGGTGATCTTCTGTGAGCACAAAGCGCTCTATATGGACGAGTGCGAGGTACCGGAGGGCGAGTATCTGCTACCTTTTGGGCAGGCAAGAACGGCGGTGCAGGGGTCCGACATTACAATTGTTGGGATGTCCCGTACTGCGGTGATTGCGGAACAGGCGGCTGCACAGCTGGCACAAAAAGGCGTAAGTGCAGAGGTCATTGATTTGCGGACCCTCTCACCACTCGATGAGTCGACTATTCTTGAAAGCCTCGCGAAAACCGGACGTCTCGTTGTGGTTGACGAGTCGAACCCGTATTGCAGTATGGCATCTGAGATCGCAGGCCTCGCCGCGGAGCAAGGATTCGATACGCTTGATGCGCCGGTGAAACGCATCACGTCGCCGCACACGCCTGTACCAGCAACGCCGTGTTTGGAGGCAGACTATGTGCCCAGCGTGGAGCGGGTCATGGCCGCGGTAGAAGAGACCCTGTCCTATTGAGATGAGAAAAAGAAGCGAACAAGCGATGACAACAGTGATAGATATGATGTGCCGGATCAGCCCGATATTGGCAGCAGTGGTGTTTATGCCGCTCGCGAATGCGGCGCCCTCAAGTCCGGCGATGCCCTCGGATACAGTGATAGAAGCATCGGTCGATGTTCTGGGGCTGTATCAAGCGCACTGCGCTGCCTGTCACGATGGCCAGGTCCCGCGTGCCCCGCACATGATCACTTTTTCGACGATCGGTGCTGACACCATATTGAACGCCATGAATAACGGCGTGATGCGGGCGCAGGCCTCGGCTTTGTCGGCGACTGAGCGAGAGGTTCTGGCCAGCTTTTTGGCAGGAGAAGCCATGGCCCCGCCGAAACCGATTTTGGCGTGCGCTGACCCACTGGGTGAACTGGCCAACAGTGACGCGGCAGCCATGCAAGGTTGGGGTGGCAATGCTGCAAACCACCGGCATAGCGATGGCACATTAGCAGGACTAGACCGCAACAACGTTGATCAGCTTGGGCTCAAGTGGGTGTTTGCTTACCCGGGAGCCCTCCGCGCACGTTCACAGCCCCTTGTACATGATGGCGTAATATTTGTCGGGTCGCAGTCGGGCACAATTTATGCCCTCGACCTCGACTCAGGCTGCGCGCACTGGACTTACTCAGCGGGTGCCGAGGTTCGTAGCAGTCTATCGCTTGGTCAGTTGCCGGACCGCGACGATCCGGTGCTCTATATGGGTGATTTCAGCGCCACGGTTCACGCCATTGATGCGAGTGACGGCTCCTTGGTGTGGCGCGCGTCAGTCGGCGATCATACTGATGCAACGATTACTGGCTCCCCAAAGCTGCACGATGGCGCGCTCTATGTACCGTTGTCTTCTTCAGAGTGGGCAACCGCAGCCGATCCGGGCTACGCGTGCTGCACTTTCCGCGGCGGCGTGGTCTCCCTGGATGCCGCGTCAGGCGAGTTGAATTGGCGGACCCATGTAATTGACGAGCCCGCGGTGGAAACGGGTGAGACGAATCCCTTCGGGGCGGAACGTAAAGGGCCGGCCGGTGCGCCGGTCTGGAATAGTCCAACAATCGATGCCGAGCGCGGCGTGCTCTATGTCGGTACCGGGGAGGGCTACACTTCACCTGCTGCGGATACCAGTGACGCGGTATTGGCTTTCTCTTTAGCCACGGGCGAGCGTCAGTGGGCGAAGCAGCTGCTGGGCGGGGATGCCTGGAATATGGCGTGCTTTATCGGTGAGGCCGCCAACTGCCCGAAAGAAGACGGCCCTGATCTGGACATCGGCGCCTCGACAGTACTGTGGTCTGGCGAGGGGCGCGATTACCTGTTGGTGGGCCAGAAGAGTGGTGATGTTTACGCGCTCGACCCAGAAAAGGGCGGTGCGATTGTGTGGCATAACAAAGTCGGTCGCGGTGGCTTCCTTGGCGGAGTCCACTGGGGTATGTCAGCAAATGGCGACTCTTTGTTCGTGCCTATTGCTGATACGACGATCACCGGACGTTTCACCGGGCCGATTTCTCCCGGCATCCATGCGTTGGACCCGACCTCTGGTGAAGTGCGCTGGTACACGCCCAGTGTGGCTGACTGCGACGGCAAGTCGCCGATTCCAGTCTGTGATCAAGGTATGTCTGCCGCGATTACCAGCACTGATCAGCTGGTATTTGCCGGTAGCTTGGACGGCAACCTCAATGTTTACGACAGCCTCTCGGGAGAGGTCGTCTGGTCATTCGATACTTTTGGAGAATTCGAATCGGTGTCGGGCGATACGGCATTGGGAGGCTCCATCGAGTCTGATGGCCCCGTGTTGTACAAGGGGCACGTGCTCGTAAATTCGGGGTACCAGTTTGGTGCGCGTATGCCGGGAAACGCCTTAATGGTCTTCTCATTACAGCCGTCGGCTGATCTCGCACAGAGTGTTGCGAATGAGTGAAGGAATGGATGCAGTAACGATTCCGAAATGGGGCATCGAGATGACCCATGGCACGATCGTCGCCTGGCACAAAGTTGCGGGTGATGCGGTCAAGGCCGGTGAGGAAATCGTTGATATCGAGACCGATAAAATTGTGAATAGCTTTGAAGCGCGTAGCTCCGGGACTTTGGTGCGCGTGTTGGCCGAGGTGGGTGAGGAGCTCCCTGTGGGTCAGTTGATAGGGGTCATTGCCGCCGAGGCGGTGACAGATGCAGCCATCGAAGCGTTTATCGTCGCACAGACTAGCGGAGCAGTGTCCGAGCCTACTGCCGAATCGCCTGCAGCGACTACTGACGCCAGTTCAGCTGGCGAGGGAAGTGCCGGGTCTGCACGCATTGCGCCAGCCTTGCGCCGAAAGCTTGAGACGGCGGGGATTGATCCGGCGCGAGTGACCGGAACCGGCCCCCGAGGTCGTATCGTTAAAGCGGATGTCGATCTTGCGATCGAACGAGGCGTTGCGGATGTGCCCTCAGCGGCAGCGGCAGCGGTCGCTTCAAGCGGTCAGCCACTGTCTTCACAGCAGGTGACCGTCGCGCGCAAGCTCACCCATGCCCAGTCTACTGTGCCGCTATATCACGTCAGTATGGAGGCGAATGTCGGGAATGCTGTAGCGACTTTACCGGGCGATGCGTCGATAAACGATCTGATTATTGCCGCCGTGCAGCAGGCGCTGCGGTCGCATCCTGAACTCAATCAGACCTTCGATGGCGAGCAATTGACGCCAGTCGAGAACCAGCCGGTGGGTGTTGCTGTCGCAACCGAAGCCAACATCGTTCTGGCCCCCGTGGTGCAAGCGAGGGCTGATGTGGGTCTCGAGAGCTTAGCGAGCCATTCGCGCGAGCTAATCACCAGGGCGCGTTCCGGTCAGATGACGGCCTCTGATCAAGTGCCCGCTGCTATCACTGTTAGCAATTTGGGCATGCATAGCGTCACGGCGTTCACCGCGATGGTGACGCCACCACAAATCATGGTGCTGTCGGCAGGGACCGTGCGGCGTATGCCGGCATTCAATGAAGCCGATGAGGTGGTGGCCCAGTCAATGATAACGCTGACGCTGGGCAGTGATCATCGTGTCGTCAATGGCGCTCAGGCCGCGGCTTTTCTCAAAGCAGTGGTGGCTGAACTCGAGAGCCCCTGATCCCAGTAGTCATCCGGTTTCTCTCAAGAGTCTTCCGGTAGCCTGAAGGCGATCAGGTAATCGCCGGGTGGCGTTCCCATCGCGGCGTGGCCACCCGCTGCAATCACGACATATTGTGGGCCTTCCTCAGTGAGTTGATAGGTGATTGGCAGCCCGTGCCCTGAGGTAGGCAAACGGCCTTTCCAGAGTTCCTCCCCCGTGTCGGTATCAAAGGCTCTGAGGAAGTGATCCGTGGTGGCGCCGATAAAAGTTAGACCGCTGGCCGTGCTGACAGGGCCGCCTAAATTCGGAGAGCCCTGAATGTACCAGAACGGCCAGGGAGCCATATCGCGCGTGGTCCCAAGAGGCACCTGCCAATCGACGTTGCCGGTTCGCAGATCAATTCCGGCTAGTGTGCCCCAGGGCGGCGGTGTGCAGGGAACCCCTAGCGGCGAGACAAATCCCAACCAGCGTCGATTGCAATAGGGAGTGCCCTCGGAGGGCTCAAGTAAAAAGGGGCCGTCGGCCACTGGCTCAGGACCCTCGCCATCACATTGATCGCGGGGGATCAGTTGCACTACCGTACCCATATGAAGCGTGTTGACGACCAGTTTGTGGCGGCCTGGGTCAATAGCCGGCCCACCCCAGTTCTGGCCTCCAAATGCGCTGGGCATATGGAGCGCGCCCTCCAGTGCAGGAGGGGTGAAGGGGCCCTCGTAGCGCAACGACGAGAGCGTGTTTTTGCAGGCCCATTTATCCCAGGGTACGAGTCCCCAAATGGGGCCACGCTCGCCGGGAAGATCCAGCAGTGAGCGGGGTTTGACCGGCACCGGCTGAGTGGGCGCGGTGTAATCTCCGGGCACCGCGCCTTGAGGCATGGGCACTTCCTCCACCGGAAAAAGGGGTTCGCCGGTCTGCCGATCAAGCAAAAATACGTAACCCTGTTTGGTGGTCTGCGCCAAACCTTTAACGGCTCGCCCGTCGATATCGGTTTCAAAGAGCGTTGGTTGCGAGGGCACATCAAAATCCCAGATGTCATGGTGCACCGTTTGAAAGTGCCAGACGACATCGCCGGTCTCAATCGATAGCGCGACGACCGAGCTGGAGTAGTGATCAAGATTGCCCCGATGCCCCCCATAATAATCCGGCGAAGTGTTACCCGTCGGAACATAGACGAGACCCAGTTCCGGGTCGACTGATAGATAGGACCAGGAGTTGGTCGTGCCCTGCTGATAGCGCGGCGTATCGGCATTGAGTGGCGCATTGGCAGGATTGTCTCCTGCTTCTGAAGCCGCTTTGCCGGATTCGGTCACGGCGATGACGGGTTCCCATGCCCACAGCAGCTTTCCGCTGCTTAGATCATAGGCGCGGATAACGCCGCTCGGTACCGCGGTCGTAATATTGTCTGCGACAGATCCCCCCGTGATGAGGGTGTTTCCGGTGATCGCTGGCGGCGTGTTGAGCATCTAGAAGCCGGTCTCATAAGGGCCAAGGCCCTCACTGAGGTCGAGCTCGTGCGCATTGCCAAAAGGGCAGACTTCGCCGCTATCGGCATCCAAGCCGACGACACGAGCGTCCATCAACGGCGCGATGACCACGCGGTGACAGGGTTCGCCTTCGGGCAAGCGGGTATCAGTCCATTGTGTGACGCCGCGGCACCGGGGCATAGGGAAGCCCTCTAGATCAATGTCAGGGACGTAGGACCACCGCTCAGCGCCCGTCTCGGCATGAATCGCGAGAATGCGATTGAAGGGCGTGCAAAGGTACAGATGTTCATCGATCAAAACCGGAGTTGCTTGCCACGAAGACTGGAGCGGGGCTTCTCCACTCAGACCGCCAATAAAGTTCTCGCCTTGTCGAAAATCACCTGAGCGATGCGTCCAGGCGATCTCTAGCTTGCCCACATTTTCTGGCGTGATCTGGGTGGCCTGACTGAAGTGTCCGCCCCCTTCGCCGCCGCCCGGTAATGACCAACTGTGATGAGGTTCCGCTGTGATCGGCATCGGCAACCATAAGAGGCCTAAGAGAGTCCACGCGAAGTGGCGGCGATTAAGAAGTGATGTGGGTGCGACACTCAATATCCCCTGTGACATACCTGAAGCGTCAAGCCGGCGAGCGCGACGTTTCATGAACCGGCTCACCTGACCAACACGGGTTCACCCGATGTCGGTGACACACTGTGCTCGGTGCTAAAGGGCAGATCAAAGCCTTGCGGTAGCTCTTCC
>JADHNP010000014.1 GCA_016779445.1 Luminiphilus sp.
CGCTCATGCTGCTCGCCGCCGGTCTCCTCTGCCATCTGCCAGGTTGCCTGATAAATGGCATTCAAGGCATCGTGGGTCAAATAGCGTTGCGCGCAACCGCTTTCGCGACACAGGAGTCGCACTGCCTCGAGTTTGGAGAGCAGATCCTCTGAATGGCGATTAATGTGCAGCATCCGGTTGACGGTTTTGCCAGAGGTGCTTTGCTCAGCCAGCATCAGTCCGCCGTATTCCGGCTTCTGCGCAAAATCGTAGGTGACGCCCACTGCGCGGATACCAGGCTGCAGACGCGGCTCGTCTACAACTGACTCCACCCGGTCACCATCCACATAAACAGTGGGGTTGTAGCCGCGTAAGCTTTCTGTGTAATCGGCTGCACTCATGATGCGGCCACCGGCTTTCATTAGCATCGGGCACTCCCAGGGCGATTAGCTCGCCTTATTTGTTTCGGTGCGCAACAGCCCCATCAGGCCTGTCACATCCTCCAGCTCATCCATTTGTTGCAGAGACTGCCAAAGCGCCTCGGCCTGCTCATGGCTTATCGTCAAAGCGCAGTTCGCCATAAACTTCTCATACACCTGCTCGGCGCCTAGCAACCGACCCGCAGCGCCGCGGTTGATCTCTTCAAAGTGCTCCAGCACCTGGCCATCTTTGGTTTTGATGCGAACACCTCCGGAAAAGGCATCGGGGTAGCAAGAGCGAGCGTCATGTTCACAGTGAATACGTTGCGCAAGTGCAAGCACGTCACTATCGAGACGCGCGGCATCCTCTAGCTCTGCCAAACCGAAGCGGCCCGCCGTCAGCGCGGTTGCAACGGCGTAGGGCACACTAAACTTGGCATCGTACTCACCCTGCGGTGCGCGCTTACTCTCGATCGGGTCAACCACCACCCCAAACTGGCGCTCGTGAAGCAGCACCGTGATCGATGCAATCTCATCCACCGAGAGCTTGTACTGCTCGCGCAGAGCGAGTGCGGCATCGACGGGCGCATGGTTAAAGTGGCAGATGGGATAAGGCTTGATCGCTACCGCGCGCAAGGCCCATTCCGTAAATAATTGCTCAGAGATTGCCTCCGTTTCTATAGCGGTTCCTGGAGCATAAAGCGCGTAAAACCCAAAGCGTCCTCCGTAAGCTTCATCCGGGCCCTCAAAGCCGCTGACACCCAGCGACGCAGCCTGTAGAGCTGATGATGCCGCCCAGCCCGGGTGCAGCCGCTTAGTCCAACTGCCGTCATCCAAAAACGCCATGCTGCCGCTGCTCAAACTGAGCGCGACGCCCTGACTCTTCACCAGCGCTGCTTCATCGCCGCCCAGCAATCTGGCCGCTGCCACAGTCGCCCCAAAAATCCCCACCACACCCGTGGGATGAAAGCCTACCTGTTGGAATACCCCCCCCGCCTGTGTGCCCAACAATGCATCAATTTCAATCGCAATCAGCGTCGCCAACAGGAGGCTCCGGCCGTCAAGCTGCTGTTGCTCCGCCAGCGCCAGCGTAGCAGGGAGGGCGCTGGCAGAGCAGTGCATCACTGAGGCCAGATGGGTGTCGTCGTAGTCGAGACCGTGAATAAGCAAACCGTTCATCAAAGCGGCATCGCGCAGAGCAACGGTACCCGCCTGCCCGATAATGCTGGCACTGCCCTTGCTACCCAGCACATCAAGTGATTGCAGTGTTTTCGCGGCAAAGTCGTAATGTCTTGAAGCGAAGGCAATTCCCACGGCATCAGCAAGACACAGCTTTAGGTAGTCCCAAACATCCTGCGGGACATCATCGACTTTGAGCGCCAGCGCACGTTCTGCTATCGCCCGGGCAAGCGGTGCTGTCTGGTGTTTAACGTGAGAGGGTTGCATGTCGCGCTCCGCAAATGTCCGGACATGATACACAAAGGCCGGGCCGATGCCGACCCTGAGTGTCTGTACCAGTCAGCACAACGCCCACCTCACTGACAATAGATCCGCGTGAATGGCTCAGGAATAGCATATTGAAACAGGTCTACGAGCGTTTTACCTCGCGTGAGGGTCAACCATTCTCCAGCTTATCGGCCAGCGCGAGAATCCGCTGACTTTTGTAGACGATAGGATAATCGATGAAATAACCATCGAGCTGGATTGAGGCGGAGCCCGCCGCCTCGGCTGCCTCAAAGGCGGCAACGACCGCCTGCGCATGGGCGATTTCGGCCTCTGAGGGCGAAAAGATCTGATGCGTCAGCGTCACCTGACTGGGATGTATACACAGCTTGCCACCAAAACCGAACTGTTTCCCATGCCCAGCAGATTTCAGAAAGCGCTCGTCGTCGCGAATTTGCAACACTACCGTATCGATCGGTGGTTCAAGGTCACCCAAGCGAGACGCGTGTGACAGTCTTGCGCGCGCATAGGCCAGTACTGACTCCTCAGCGTGCCATTCGTAATTCAAATCCAGGGTGTAATCGCCACCACCAAATGCCATGCGGCGAATGCGACTATCTGCCGTGGCAATCGCCTTCGCCGATTCCACACCTGCTGCAGTCTCAATAATCGGCATGAGATCAAGCTGCCCTACCGCCATACCTTGAGCGGCCTCCGCCGCTGCCAACCAATGCTCAAGGCGGTCAAGACAAGCGCGGGACTCCACTTTCGGCAAGACCACGCCGTCTAGCCAAGGCCCTACCGTCGCTTTGATATCATCCTCGCAATAGGGCGTATCGACACTGTTTATGCGCACATAGCGTTTGGCGCCGTTACTGGGGCGTGCACTGAAAGCATCAACAACACACTGACGCGCTGCGCCCTTTTCGCTGACCGCGACCGCATCCTCTAGATCCAGAATGACTGCATCAGCGCCTATCTCAAATACCTTTTCGACACGCCGGGGGTGATTCGCCGGGGTGAACAAAAAACTGCGCAGAGGCGTTCCATTTTTTTCCACAGTCACACTAACTACTCCACGACCAATGATCGGCTGTCTGCCAGCCACGGATAAATTCGAAGGTATAGCTGAAATTGCTGGCCGGATGCTCGGAGATCGACACCTCAAACACGCGCCCCCCCATTCCCTGATAAAAACGCCACACACTTAGGGACGGAGAACCTGCCTCAACGCCCAGCACCCGGGCTTTTTGTTCACTGAGCGTTCCAGCGGTGACACGCACGGTGATTTTATCGATTGACTCCTTGAACGCCTCGGCAATCATTTCGTAGACGGGTCGCGTACTGCCCCCGAGACGCTGGGCGATTGATCCATACTCAGGGATCACGTAAACGTCGGCCCAGCAGATCGGCAAGCCATCATTGCCTAGAGTACGGATACCCGAGATCTGCACCCACTCGTCTCCTACCTCACAGCCCAAACCCCGTGACAGCGCCTTATCAGCGATAATGCGCTGGTCGGACAGCAATCGGAACTGGCTGCTATCGGGGTAACTGAATAGCTCAGAGGGGGATCGAACAGTCTGAACAAAAGCGGGATTGGCATCGGTGGAGATAACCAGAGTCCCACGACCCCGCTGACGCTTCACCAAGCCCATGTCTTCCAAGACCCGCAGCGCCTCGCGAATTGTGTGGCGGCTCGCCTGATGGCGGTCGATCAAATCGAGCTCGCCGGGCAGAAAACTCCCCACGGGAAACGTGCCCCCGCGGATCCCCTGAAGCAACGTCTCCGAAATTTGTCGATATAGCGGTGTGCGAGTGACGCCTTCAGTACCGTTGACTTTCTTTGGCGCGCTTTCGGCGACACCGTTTTTTCTCGCTTCGGCTTGCATCCGAGCTCCCAACCCCCCAAACTTTTCTATTGTCCAGACATTTTAGATAGATGTCACTGAGCCACAACCCATTCTGTCTTGTTTAGGTATCCGATCATGGCAAAAACTAGCGCTAGAGCGCGTTACGCGCATCAGAAAGGGCGTCATTTTGAGGACTTCATTGTGGGCGATATTTATCATCACCTACCCGGCAGGACGATTTCCCAACACGATAACGCCTGGTTTACCTTGCTCACCATGAACACTCACCCGCTGCATTTTGATGAAGAATATGCCGCCGAGACCGAGTTCGGCCGGCCACTGGTAGCCAGCCCTCTCACCGTTGCCGTGGTTGTTGGGATGAGCGTGTCCGATGTGAGCGAGGCCGCCATTGCCAATTTGGGCTGGAAGGAAATCAAGCTCCCCGCGCCAGTCTTTCCCGGCGACACGCTCTATGCCAACACGGAAGTGCTCGGTAAACGTGAGTCCAAATCCCGTCCCAATGCAGGCATTGTGAGCGTAATGACCCGCGGTATCAATCAGGACGACGTCGAAGTCTGTATTTTCGAACGCCAGATACTGATACCAAAGCGCAATACTGCTTAAGTCATCAATCGCTGGAGACCTTCTATGCGTCACGACGCCTCTGTAGAAAAACAAATGCTTGCCGCAATCGACAAATGGGTCGAGCAAGAGCTGCGCCCGATTGCACAAAAGTACGATCAAGCCGACGAGTATCCAACTGATCTCGTCGAACAGATGAAAGAAATGGGGCTTTTTGGTGCCACTATCTCAGAGGCCTACGGCGGCCTTGGACTCAGTGCATTGACCTATGCGCGGATCGTCTCGCGCATCTGCGAAGTCTGGATGGCGCCCTCAGGCATTTTTAACTCGCACCTCATCATGGCCAGCTGTGTCGAACGTGGCGGTACACAAGCACAAAAAGAACATTTTTTGCCCAAGTTTGCTACGGGTGAACTGCGTGGTGGTATTGGCCTGACCGAGCCAGATGCCGGCTCCGACCTGCAGGGTATTCGCCTGGCAGCTAAAAAAAGCGGCAGCGACTACATCCTAAACGGCACCAAAACCTGGATCTCCAACGGCATCAAAGGCAATTGTCTCGCCGTACTCACTAAAACGGACCCCACTGCCTCGCCACCACATCGCGGCATGAGCTTGTTCATATGTGAAAAAGGCGACGGTTTCAGCGTAGGCAAAAAGCTTAAAAAACTGGGTTACCGTGCCATCGATAGTGCGGAGCTGATTTTCGAGGATTTTCGCGTTTCGGCAGACAACCTGGTCGGCGGCGAGGAAGGTAAAGGATTTCAGCAAGTAGCCGGCGGCCTGGAGCTGGGCCGTATCAATATTGCCGCGCGGGGTGCCGGTATGGCACAAGGCGCGACCAAAATGGCTTTGCACTATGCAATGGAGCGAAAAACCTTCGGCAAAACTATTGCGGAGCATCAAGCGATTCAGCTAAAGCTTGCAGAAATGTCAACACGTGCCGCCGCCGCGGAGCTATTGGTTCATCAGGCCGCCGATAAATACGACCGGCACGAGCGCTGTGACCTCGAAGCCGGACAGGCTAAGTTTTTCGCCTCTGAGGCCGCCGTGCAGAATAGTCTTGACGCCATGCGGGTCTTTGGTGGCTACAGCTACTCACCGGAATATGAAATCGAGCGCTTTTATCGCGACGCACCCTTGCTCTGCATTGGCGAGGGCACCAATGAGATACAACGCATGATCATCGCCAAGCAAATGATAGCCAGAGCGAGTTAGACCACGTCTTACTGTTCTCAGTCGAGAATTGTCATGAATTCGCGGGCATTGAGCCGCTCGGTGCGGTAGGTGTTAACGAGGGCGTCGGGGTCCGCGTAACCCAGAGACAGGCCGCACACCAACATCTGCTCCGGCGGCGCCTCCAGAATAGGCATTACGCTGTCGTGGTAAGGGCAAAACGCCGCCTGTGCGCAGGTTTCCATGCCCATTTCGCGGGCCGCCAACATAAAGGATTGCAAAAACATCCCGTAATCGACCCAACTCCCCTGCTCCATGTCGCGGTCAATGGTAAAAAACAGCGCCACAGGCGCGCCAAAAAACTGATAATTCTGCACGCGGTAGTTTTTGACCGCCTGAGCATCTCGCCGCTCTATTCCCAGTAAGCCATATAAGCCAAAGCCCGTCTGCCGACGCCGACCAATATAGGGCTCACGCCACTCGCGAGGGTAATAGTGGTACTCATAAGCGCCCTCATCACCCGATAAATAGCGGGCAGAGCACGCTTGGGTAATGCGGCCCTTGCGCTCACCACGAACAATGTAGGCGTGCCACGGCTGAATATTCGATCCCGAGGGCGCGCGACCAGCGATGGTCAACAGCGCTTCAATCTGCTCGTCGCTTACCGGTCTGTTAGACAGGAAAGCCCGGATACTCTGCCGTCCGACAATAGCCTCAGAAACTTTCAAGCCGAGACCTCAAGCACATTGCTTGGATAGCCAGGTGTGAGCCCTGCCACCCTGAGGCGCCCCGATCATCTCGCTGAGTAACGCCACCGCGTCCAGTAGCTTCGGCATATTGAGATTGGTTGTGTAGCCAATAGATTCGCACAGCATTGCCACGTCTTCGGTGGCGACATTGCCCTTGGCCCCCGGAGCAAAGGGACATCCGCCAAGACCTCCCGTTGAAGCATCAAACTGGCGAACACCGGCTAATAACGCCGCATAGACATTGGCCAGACCCATGGCGCGTGTGTCATGGAAGTGACAGCCAAGCCGCTCAGGTCCGTAACGGTCTACGAGCTTTTGCATCATTGATTGCACGGCGGCCGGGTTAGCAGCCCCGATCGTGTCGGCGATGACAAGCCGTGCGGGTTTGTGCGCCATCAATCGCGCCACCTGGTCGAGTACGAGCGCCTCAGATACCGCACCTTCATAGGGACATTCGAAAGCCACCGCGAGATACGCGTGAATTGCCACCCCCTCCTCAGCGGCCCGATCCAGGATTTCTTCTCCCATTACAAAGGTTTCTTCGAGGCCTTTGCGGATGTTGTTCTGATTCATTTCTTCAGTGGCTGCCAACGCGATCGCATGTGTCCGGATACCTGCCCGGACTGCGAGTTCATAGCCTTTCATATTAGGCACCAGGGCGCTGTATGCGAGGTCAGCAGCGGGAAGATTAGCGGCAATCTCGTCTGTGCCCGCCATCTGCGGTACTGCCTTTGGAGAAACAAAAGACCCGATTTCCAGTTCGGGCACACCGGCGGAAGCGAGCGCGGCTAAAAGGGCGATGCGTTGCTCAACGGTCAAATGTTTGGGCTGCGCCTGCAAGCCGTCTCGCGCCGCGACCTCTTTGATGATCACCTTCTCTAACATTTCTCTCTCCTTGCGGGATTCCGTCGGAGATCCCATTGCAACCTGCCGATGAGGACGCAAAGTTTAGCTTTACTCGCCGCCCCCCACCACTACAGTCATAGTGGGGTGTTCAGTGAGCAGCCAATTTTCTCGCCACTTCGGCAATCGACTCGGCATCCACTTTAAAGTGCGCTCGCAGATCCTCGCGCCGCTCGCTCATACCGAAACCATCCGTACCTAGGGCCACAAAGGGGCCAGGCAGCCAGCTGGCAATCATACGGGGTAAGGCGCGAACATAATCGGTGGCGGCGACAGTGGGCACGCCCGGCTCGGAAAAGAGCGCGTTTAGCCAGCTTGTTTCAGCGCAACCGGAAAGAGTTGACTGCTCCGCGCGCTCGGCATCTCGGGCCAGCTCAACATAGCTGGTAATGCTGTAGACCGCTACGGCGTAGTCGTCTGCTCGAAGACGCGACGCGGCCTCTATGACCTCAAAGAGTATGGTTCCTGACCCCAGCAAATTGACACGTCGTCCCTTGCCAGAGGCTGGCTCCAGCAAATAACCGCCACGAATCACACCTTCTTCAAGATCGGTATGCGCTGGACGCGGCGGCATGGGTAGCGCCTGGTTGTACATCATGAGGTAAAAAAGCTCATCGTGATCTTCGATAAACATACGCTGAATACCGTAGCGCACGAGAATCGCGAGCTCCCAGGAAAATGCGGGATCGTACGTCCGCACCGAGGGCACTGTGCTGGCAAGAACGGGAGAATGCCCGTCCTGATGCTGGAGGCCTTCCCCATTGAGTGTGGTGCGACCCGCCGTCCCGCCTAGCAGAAAGCCCCTCGCCATCATGTCGGCAGAAGCCCAGATCATATCGCCGACGCGCTGAAAGCCGAACATAGAATAAAAAATATAGAAAGGAATGGTCGGCACCGCGAAGGTGGCGTAGGCCGTGCCCGCAGCAATAAAAGAAGCGATTGCACCCGCCTCACAGATTCCCTCCTGAAGAATCTGGCCGTCGACCGCCTCGCGATAGCTGTTCAGCGCCTCGGCATCGACCGGGGTATAACGCTGGCCATCCGGAGAATAAATGCCGGCCACTTTGAAGAGCGCGTCCATGCCAAAAGTGCGTGCCTCATCCGGTACGATCGGGACAATGTATTGC
Organism: Luminiphilus sp.; assembly: GCA_016779445.1. GTDB lineage: Bacteria > Pseudomonadota > Gammaproteobacteria > Pseudomonadales > Halieaceae > Luminiphilus. The sequence continues at coordinate 8,229 of JADHNP010000014.1, forward strand.
CCCACCGCCTTGTCTCTCAGAAGCTTGGTTAACAGCCGCACCATTGCAGTGGTGGTGGACAGGCTGCGGGACTCGCTACCCCCATTGAAGGTAGCAAAGATGTCTGCATCCGGTGGACTCAGACTCGAGGGTGACACATCACGCTTGGGCAGATAACCGCCCAATGCTTCCCTGCGACTGCGCAAGTAGCTCATTTCTTCGCTGTCTTCGGATGGGCGATAAAACTCTGCGCGGGCAATAGACTGGTCGTCGAGGGGGATGCCCCAGGCGCGAGCGCAGGCAATCCGCTCCTCGGTAGACAGATCTTTTTTCTGGTGAGCCGTGTTGCGACCCTGAAGCGCCGAACCCATGCCGTCGCCTTTCACCGTCTTCACAAGAATAACCGTGGGCCGATCCTCGCTCTCGCAGGCCCGGCGATAGGCTGCATAAAGCTTTTTCGGATCCTGTCCACCACGCTTGATCTGGGCCACCTCCGCGTCGGTAAGGGTATTCATGAGCTGTTCTAACCGGGGATCGCCATGGACCCAATGCTCACGCTGTTCGCCTCCGGGCAAAATAGAGTAGCGCTGGTAATCACCATCGAGACACTCCTCCATACGATGTCGTAAAACACCCTCGTGATCCGCTGCTAGCAAAGCATCCCAGCCGCTACCCCATATCACCTTAAGCACCTGCCAATCCGCACCGCGAAAAGCCCGTTCCAGCTCTTGAATGATCTTACCGTTACCGCGAACGGGTCCATCCAATCTCTGTAAATTGCAGTTAACAACGATCACCAGATTATCGAGCCGCTCACGCGCCGCAATATTGATGGTCCCCAGCACCTCAGGCTCATCTGCTTCACCGTCGCCAATAAAACACCAGATCCGCGCGTCATCGGCGGCCATGAGTCCTCGGTGCTGCAGATATTTTGCAAAACGGGCGATGTAGATCGACATGGGTACCGACAGCCCCATTGAAGCATTAGGCACCTGCCAGAATTCCGGCATCGAGCGTGGGTGAGGGTATGAAGGCAAACCCCCTCCCTTTCCCAGCTCCCGGCGGAAATTGCGCAGCTGCTGCTCGCTAAGCCGCCCCTCGAGATAAGCACGGGCATAGATACCCGGTGCAGCATGGGGCTGGGGAAGCACCAGATCGCCACGTCCCTCAGCGCTGAAAATATGGTGAAACGCAGTCTCCATTGCGGTGGCGGCAGAGGCATAGGTCGCAATATGCCCTCCTAAGCCAGCGCCCTCATCCTGAGCGCGCAAAATCATAGCCGCGGCGTTCCAACGGATGATATTTTCGATACGCTTTTCCAGCTCCAGATCACCGGGATAAGGCGGTTGTTCATCGGGCGAGAGGGTATTGGTATACGGGGTATTGAGCAGTGCATCCGACAAGGTTACGCCTTGATCGATACTGTATTCCTGAAGTCTTCTGAGTAACGCCCGAACACCCTCATCACCGTATTCCCGTCGGATATCCTCAAGCGCTGAACGCCACTCCGGCCAGTCGGCGTCGATCAGCGCACTGACATCGACTGGCACAGGCTGCGCATCATCCATAACAATATCGGGCTCTGACGACATGCAGGCAGGGTATCTGGTACTGCGGGGTGAGATCACTCATGATGCGGATAGTAACCTAACCAGCAGGACGCCTGTCATGCCGCAACGAAAAGCGCTCGAAAGAACGGATGGGGGAATGGGCGAGAGGCCTGCTCTGATTGTGGTCGATGTTGTGGTGGGCTTCACTGACCCCGCATGCCCGCTGGGCTCAGAGGCGAATTCAGTGGTGGCGGCCAATATTAAACTTATGAATGCCTTTCACAAGGCAAACTTGCCCGTCGTGCTCACCACCGTTATCTACCACCACGAGGAGCAGGCTTCGGTCTTTCGTGCCCGCATCCCGGCGCTGAATCTCCTCACTCCAGATTCCGAGTGGGTCCAATTCGACCCACGCCTGCCCGTCACAGCGACTGACCTCCAACTTGAGAAGCGTCACGCGAGTAGCTTCCACGGCACCACGCTGGACGATTGGCTGAAAGCGCGCGACGTGGATTCGGTTGTCGTAACGGGGCTTACGACCAGCGGATGTGTGCGCGCAACCGCAGTAGACGGTTTACAAAACAATTATCGGGTATTGATTCCAAGAGAAGCCTGTGGCGACCGCGATAACCAAGCTCACGAGGCCAATCTCTATGACCTCAATGCGAAGTACGCTGACGTCGTGTCACTTGAGGATGTGCTGCTCTCACTCCCCACCTGAAGGATTCTGCTGTGCAGCAAAAGCAGCGGTCTGCTCGGACGTAGCCTCGGTTTGATAGTGCGCTTTCCACTCTACATAAGGCATTCCGTAGATGATTTCTCGAGCAGCTTCCTTATGCAGCTCAACGCCTGTCTCGCTTGACGCCTCTGCATACCACTTGGACAAGCAATTGCGACAGAACCCCGCCAGATTCATCAAATCAATATTCTGAACATCTTTGCGACTATCCAAGTGCTGCAACAAGCGACGAAAAACCGCCGCCTCGATCGCTTCTTGAGTCTCGTTCCCGGAACCGTGTTGCGGAAAATCTTCAGTCATTGCCCGTCTCCTGAGTTAATTTATTTCCCGAGCGGTTCGCACTCGCTCGCACCGGTGCAGTGCGCTCAATGATAACTGCACGGATTGCCGCGCCCTGACCGGCATAGCGCCACTCGGCGTCCGGAACCTGCTCCAGCTGCCACCAACCGACCTGCTTTATTTCCAGGGGCCGGCGAATCTTGGGTTCAGTGGCAGGGGGCGCGTCGCACCAGAATAAATGAAATCCATTGTCGAATACGGTGGCCAGCGACCCCGCGGCCACCGACAGACCGGTCTCTTCAAATACTTCTCGCTCAGCGCCGCAATGTGCACTTTCGTCTCGCTCTACACTGCCGCCGGGCAAAGCGAGCTGTCCGCTCCAGTCCCTCACTAGCAGGATACCGGCATCGCTATTTACCAAGCAGCCCGCACTGACAGCGGACACGAATCGGGCCTGATCGGAGCACGGTGGCGTGCTCTCTCCACACCCCATCAGACAAACCACAAGGCTGCTCACCACACTACGATTCATATACCCATTCGGCGGCCTCATTGCCAACCGCAACGCGAAGTTCATCCAACAAGGCGTCACTGGGGTGCACTTGCCATGCGGCACCCAAGCGGATTGCAACAGACCCTTTGGGCTGCACGTATTCCATCACAACAGGACATTGCCCTCCGACCGCAGGCCTCAAGATATTGGCCAGCAGCTTACTGAACCCCTCATCTACGCGATGACTGGGAACCCTCAAGCGCAACTGAGAGACCCTCGCCTTTCTGGCCTCCTCCAGGGAGCGGGCTGCTTTGGTACGCATGGCAATACCGCCATTGAAGTCATCGACTTGCAGACGCCCCTCCAACAAGACAATGCGGTCCTTTTGCAAAAGATCGCGGTGCTCAGTAAATACATCGTTGTACACCGTGGCTTCAATCTGGCCGGAGCCATCATCCAGCTTCAGTACAGCCATCGGTCCACGCTGAGTTTTGATCGTCCTGATATCCAATATGAGGCCGGCCACCACCGCCTGACTGTTAGCCTGAAGCTCGCGGATTCGTCGGGGGGCAAATTTACGCACCTCGGCTTCATAAGCTTCCATCGGGTGACCACTCAAAAAACTGCCCAGACTCTCTTTTTCTGCATTGAGCAATTCGGTGAGCGTCCATGGACGCGAATGACGATATTCTCTATATGGGTCCTCCACTGAATCACCTGCGGCAATCACCTCCCCGAATAAGTCCTGCATACCCGCCGCAGAGTTATTAGCAACCTGCTCAGCGGCGCGAATGGCGTCATCAAGTGACGCGAGTAAAATCCAGCGCTCTACCTTCAGCTCATCCAGCGCCCCACTTTTAATCAGCGCTTCCAGCGCCCGCCGATTCACCTTACGTGGATCCGTTCGTGAACAAAGATCAAACAGACTCTCGAAACCACCCTGCTCGCGTGCAGCGAGCAAGTTGGCAATCGGGCCTTCGCCCAGTCCCTTTATAGCCCCAAGGCCGTAGCGAATCTGTCCCTCAGAGGTCACAGAGAACGCATACAAACCCTGTTGTATTGAGGGAGGTAAGACCTGTAAGCCCATACGGCGGGCCTCGTCACGAAATGTGAGCATTTTGTCAGTGTTATCTATATCCGAGCTCATCACCGCCGCCATAAACTCAGCGGGATGGTGCGTTTTCAGCCATGCGGTCTGATAGGAAACCAGCGCATAGGCTGCAGAATGTGACTTGTTAAATCCATATCCAGCGAACTTTTCGACCAGATCAAAAATCCTCATAGCCAATGCAGGATCAATGCCCTTTTCAGCCGCGCCCTCTTCAAAGACGCTGCGCTGCTTGGCCATTTCCTCCGGCTTTTTCTTGCCCATGGCGCGACGGAGTAGATCGGCCCCTCCCAGGCTATAACCCGCTAACACCTGAGCAATCTGCATGACCTGTTCTTGATAGAGAATAATGCCGTAGGTAGGTTCGAGAATGGGCTTCAACCATTCATGCTGATACTGCGCATCTGGAAACGAGATAGGCTCCCGACCGTGCTTGCGGCTAATAAAGTTCTCAACCATTCCAGATTGCAAAGGTCCCGGCCTGAACAGCGCGACCAAAGCGATGATGTCCTCGAAGCAATCGGGTCGTAAGTTTTTGATCAGCTCCTTCATCCCTCTGCTCTCGAGCTGAAATACGGCAGTGGTATCACCCGCTTGTAACAGGCGAAATACCTCGGGGTCATCAAGCGGAATACAGTCTATATCGAGGGGCGCTGCGCCAAGGGCGTTCACCATTTCAATCGCCCACTGAATGATGGTCAAGGTTCTCAAGCCCAGAAAATCAAACTTGACGAGGCCCGCCTCCTCCACATCGTTCTTGTCGTACTGGGTAACCAGACTTCCACCTTCCTCGTCGCAATAGACAGGAGAGAAATCCGTCAACTCAGACGGGGCAATCACGACCCCGCCAGCATGCTTACCCGCGTTTCGCGTCACGCCTTCAAGTTGCACGGCCATATCCCAAATTTCTTGAGCTGAGCTGTCCTCTTGCAGGAGTTGCAACAGTTGCTCTTCCTGCTCCAATGCCTTTGCCAAAGTCATGCCGACTTCAAAAGGAATCAGCTTGGACATGCGATCTGCTAGACCGTAGGGTTTACCCTGAACCCGCGCCACATCGCGCACCACTGCCTTCGCCGCCATCGTCCCAAAAGTAATGATTTGCGACACCGCGTGCCGACCATAGGTCTGCGCCACATAATCGATGACCTCGTCGCGACGCTCCATACAAAAATCTACGTCAAAGTCAGGCATGGATACTCGATCGGGATTCAGGAAGCGCTCAAAAAGGAGGTCATAGGCGATAGGATCAAGATCGGTGATGCCCAATGCATAGGCGACCAGTGACCCCGCACCCGAGCCGCGACCTGGGCCAACGGGTATCTCTTGCTCCTTTGCCCATCGAATGAAATCCATCACGACGAGGAAATAGCCCGGGAACCCCATTTGATTGATGGTCGCCAGTTCAAAATCGAGCCGGTCCCGATAGGGACTCAGTTGGTCGGGGGTCCAGTCGGGATATCTGCTGAGTAGGCCTTCATGGGACAATCGACCGAGAAACTGCTCAATCGTCTCTCCTTCTGGCACTGGAAAATCAGGTAGAAATGGCTGCCCCAGCGCCATCGAGACAGAGCATCGCCGCGCAATCTCAATCGTATTTTCAATCGCTTCGGGAATATCAGCGAAAAGTGCAATCATCTCCTCAGCGGAGCGTAAGTACTGCTGCTCCGAATAGGCACGCAGGCGTCTGGGGTCATCGAGAGTGCGCCCATCCCCTATGCAGACTCTGGCCTCGTGCGCCTCAAACTCCTCTGCCTCCATGAACCGGACGTCATTGGTAGCAACTACAGGGCAGTCGTAATCACCCGCCAATGCCACCACTGCATGGAGATAATCCTCCTCATCTGCACGGCCAGTGCGCTGTATCTCCAGATAGAAGCGCATCGGAAACCACTCGAGCCATCTGGTGAGTGCAGCATGTGCGTCACTGTCTCGCCCATGCAGCAACGCCTGACCGATATCGCCCTGCCGCCCGCCAGACAAAGCGATGAGTCCCTGAGCGTGATCGCGAACCCAGTCAAGCCGGACTCGAGGTCGCCCCAGATACTGCCCCTGCTGATAAGCACGCGACAGCAGCACCATCAGGTTGTGGTAACCGGCCTCGTTCTGTGCGAGCAAACACAACTCGTGGTGGCGCTCTTCATCTATAGGATCAACCACGTGCAAATCGGCACCGATAATCAATTTGATGCCGAGGGCTGAGGCCGCTTTGTAGGCCTTTACCAATCCGAAAAAATTGTGATGATCCGTGATGGCGACTGCAGGCATACCCAGCTCCGCTACCCGCGCCATCATGGGCGTGATCCTCAATAGGCCATCGATGAGTGAATATTCGGTATGCAGTCGGAGATGAACAAAAGTGGTCATAGGGTCACGCTATCCCACCTCGGGGTCGGCCAGCAAGCGCTTCACCGGAGCAAAGCTGCGGCGATGGATGGGCGACACCCCCAGCTTGCTCAGGGCTGCCAGATGCGCTTTCGTGGGATATCCCTTATGTGCGGCCAACCCATAACCCGGAAAGCGGGAGTCCAGCTCAACCATTTCCTGATCTCTCACTACTTTAGCGAGAATTGACGCGGCGCTAATGGCGGGCTCTTTCAGATCCCCTTTGACAATTGCCCGAGCCTCATAAGGCCATTGCGGTAGCCGATTGCCGTCGACCAGCACAAGGGTGGGTTGGATCGCAAGCGCCTCCACCGCGCGCCGCATTGCCAGCAGTGACGCCTGAAGAATATTGAATTCATCAATTTCTGCAACGGTACTTCGGCCCAGCGCCCAAGCCCTTGCCTCGCTGCGAATCATACCGGCAAGCATAACGCGCTTAGACTCGGACAACGCCTTGGAGTCGGTCAGACCAGCCAGCGGATGATCGGGCAGAATGACAGCCGCGGCGATAACATCACCGGCGAGCGGGCCACGCCCCACTTCGTCTACCCCTGCAATCACGTGCCCCGTGGTGCGCTGAAAGAGATCCGGCGTCTCCATCACTCGGGAATCATAGACTGCAGCGCCGTAATGGTACGTTCAGAAAATTGACCGCCAATCTGCTCGGCGAGCACTTCAAATATGCTTATTTGTTGGTCTGCCTCAGTACTCAGAACCCGCGTCATCGCATCGGCCAATACATCTGGCGTGGCCTCATTTTGCAGATACTCCGGCACCACTGCGCGCCCCGCCAGAATATTGGGGAGCCCCACAAATGGTGTTTTAACCATGCGTGACAAGAGTGCCCAGGAGACAGATGACATGCGATACGCAATCACCATCGGTTTACGCATCAGCATGGCTTCGAGGGTGGCGGTCCCAGATGCCAACAACACCGCATCGCTGGCACCCATCACTTCCCTACCGCCACCGCTCATTATCGTTACATTGAGCGAGCGTCCGCTAAGCATCGCACGAATTTGATTTTCCCGATGCGTATTGGCTGCAGGAATAACAAAAGACAGATTGGCGTCGCGTCGCTGCAAACATTGCATAGTCTGTGCAAACACCGGCATAAGGTGACGCACCTCAGCCTCCCGGCTACCTGGGAGCACTGCCACCAGGGTTTTGTGGTGGGGAAGATCAAGATCAGTTCGGAGCTGTTCGGGCGGAGCTAAATCTTGGAGATCATCGATAAGCGGATGCCCAACGCAGACCGCGTCGATACCGGCCTGCTGATAGATGGCAACCTCAAATGGGAGTAGGCATAGCATCTTGTCAACCGACGCACGAATGCCCTTCAGCCTGCCCCGACGCCACGCCCATACCGAAGGACTCACTAGATGCGCCGTAGTAATACCTTGCGCGCGCAATCGTCGCTCAACTGGCAAATTAAAATCGGGACTGTCGACCCCCAAGAAGAGACTTGGCGACCAGTCCAGCTGCTGGGTTATCAGGGCACTTCGTATTTTCAGCAACTCTGGCAACCGCTTCAGCGGTTCAACCAATCCCATCACAGAAAGACGATCTATGGGGTGACTGGAAGCGAACCCCGCTGCCTGCATCTCGCAGCCACCGATACCTCTGGCATCAATATTGGGATTGCACTCACGCCACGATCTCAACACTGCACCCGCCAAAATGTCACCGGAAGTCTCTCCGGCACATATGCCCAGACGCAGCGCCTCGTCGGTCACTACCGCACTATTCCTCGCTGTGACTGCTGCAAGGAGTCGATAAGCATCTGAATACAGGGCGCCTCTTCCACCATTGTCTGGAGCCGCTCAAGGGCCACTTCCAACGTGAAGCCCTGGCGATACAAGATTTTGAAACCGCGGCGTAATGCGGTGATCTCGGCTGCCTCAAATCCTCTTCTCCGCAAACCTTCAGCATTAATGGTTTTGGCCACGGCGGGACTTCCCGCCACGGTGACAAAAGCCGGTACATCTTTGCCAATGGAGGTGCCCATGCCACTGAAACTGTGCGCACCGATTTTGCAAAACTGATGAACCAGTGTGTAGCCCGATAGAATTGCCCAATCCCCCACTTCGACGTGTCCCGCGAGGGCCGTATTGTTAACAAGAATCGTATCGCTACCCACAGTGCTGTCGTGTCCTATGTGGGCATAAGCCATGATGAGATTGCGATCGCCGATTTGGGTCAGTGCTCGATCCTGAACGGTGCCACGATGAATCGTCACATTTTCGCGAATGATATTGTCGTCACCGATATGTAGCTCGGTCGGCTCATCCCGATATTTTAGATCGGGCGTGGCCTCTCCAACCGTCGAAAACTGATAAATATGGTTGCGAGCACCGATCCGGGTGGGGCCCTTGATGACGACATGGGACTCAACCACCGAGCCCTCTCCTATTTCGACATTGGGCCCGATCAGCGTCCAGGGACCCACCTGCACCGAATTATGGAGACGAGCGCTGGGATCTATAATGGCGGTGTCGTGAATCACGCGTCACCGGTTCGCACACAGGATGGTACCGGCGGCAGCCAGTTCACCATCTACTTGCGATTCGACTTCAAACTTCCAGATGCCTCGCCGCTCGCTAAGCACGGTTGCAAAGAGCATGACCTGGTCACCTGGCACACACGGCCGCTTGAACCGAAGGTTGTCGGCTCCGACAAAATAGTAAATCGAGCCGTCAGCGGGCGTTTTATCCATGGTAACAAATCCAAGAATGCCTGCAGCCTGAGCCATCGCTTCCAGCAGCAATACACCAGGAAAGACGGGCATTCCCGGGAAATGTCCATCAAAGAAGGGTTCGTTAATAGTGAGGTTTTTGTACGCTTCAATGCGCTCACCAGGGATCACCGAGACGACACGATCCACCAGCAAAAAAGGGTAACGATGTGGCAGGCGGCGTCTTATCTCCTCAATGTCGAGTGTCACGCGCTGTCTCCCTCTTCACTATCCAATCCGGCTAATTTTTCCAACTCTGCGATCCGTCGGGCCATTTGGTCCAGCTGAGTAAATCGCGAAGCGCTCCGCAACCAGGCTCGTAACGGCTGAATAGGCGTGCCGGAGGAATAATGCCCGGGCTCAGTCACCGAGCTTGCGACCCGACCCTGTCCACCAATATGCACGTCATCTGCAATGGTAAGATGACCCGCCATGCCCACCTGACCGGCGATAAAACATCTAGCGCCGACGCGGGTACTACCCGAAATGCCGGCCTGAGCAGCAATCGCAGTGCGACTGCCGATGCTCGCGCCGTGCGCGATTTGAACCATGTTATCGATGATCGCTCCGTCTCCGACCACCGTGTCCTGCAGTGCGCCACGATCGACCGCCGAGTTAGCGCCGACCTCAACATCATCGCCGATAATCACACTCGCCAATTGCTCTATCTTGACCCATCCGTCAGATCCCGGCGCAAAACCGAATCCATCTGCGCCTATCGTCGCGTTGGAATGAATCATGCACCGCTCACCAATGATTACTGCGTGACAAATAACCACTCCTGGCTTGATCACTGTGTCGCTACCGATGACAGCGCCGTGTCCGATGTAGGCTCCCGCGCCAATCCAAACCCTGTCGCCCAATGACGCTCCAGGCTCCACACAAGCGCCCGGATCAATCGTTACGCTAGCGCCCACTTTGACGTCGTCGGCGACAAAAGCCCGGCTATCCACCCTACCGCTGGGGACGGGATGATTGTCAAAAAGTACCGTCGCCCTAGCGTAGCTCACGTAGGGCATGTCGCTCAGCAACGCATTGCCCTGCCAGCGATCCGACCAGTCGGGATGGAGTATGACCGCGCCCGCAGAAGTCTGGCTTAACTTGCCAAGGTGCTTCTTCTCCGATACGAAACTGAGATCATACGTCGTTGCTGAATCCAAGCCGGCGAGGGCTCGGATTTCGCAATCCGGATCCCCCTGTAGCTCCAGCCCCAGAGCCGCAGCAAGCGTCCCCAGTGCCGGCATGACGCGATTACTCCGCGCCCATTTGATTCATTTTGTCAGAGACTTTAGCCGTGATGTTATAGCCCAGATCCGCATGAATTACCGCCTGCTGCTGCAGCAGCAAACCAATTTGGTCGGTCTCAATGATCTCACGCAGGACTTCCTGTGCCTGGGGTGCCAGCTCTTGCATCACCCGTTGCGCATTTTGCGTCTGCAAAGTCTGTAATTTCTTGGCCACATACTCAAGATCGGACTGTTTGCTCGCCATTTTCTGGCGTGCTGCTACCTGCCCTTCCTCACTCATCGCCGCCTGATCGCGCTGGAAATCTTTAACCAACTGGTCGAGCTCTTCTCGTAAGGCATCAAACTGTGCTTTATCAGAGGCGAAGTCTTCGTTGCTTTCGAACTCCTCCATACGCTGCTGAGCAACATCGGTCTGCAGTATGGCCTGCTCCAGATTAACAACGGCAATTTTCCCTTGAGCCATCACCAACGTAGGCAGAACCAAAAGCAAGCCCGCCAGCCAAAATCTTACGTTCATCCAAACATCTCCATATTTTCCCACCATCAGAAGCCCCTCCCCAAGGTGAATTGGAAGACTTCTCTCTCGTCAATCGGACTGGCATTCAGCGGCTTTGCTAAACTGAATGTGAGTGGCCCAAAGCCTGACAACCACGTCACACCTATACCCACAGAGTAACGCAATTCGCCCGCATCGATACCAAAACAATTCACCTGATTTTCACGGCAATTTGTGTTGAAAACGTTACCCACATCGAAGAAAAGAGCGGACCGAAGCGAACTACGGTCCTTGATGAAGGGCATCGGAAACAACACCTCTGCACTGCCCTCAATCAGCACATTACCCCCAAAGGGATCCGGCTCGTTATAAAACTGTTGCACCGGAATCTTTCCCGTCACTGGGTCAACACTGTAGCCATACCCGCGGCCGTCTGGACCGCCAAACTCAGTAGGCTGACCGTTCTCGTCAATGCCAGTAACAGCCGTATTGGCGCTGTAAACCGCGGGTGGTGTGCTGCGCGGCCCCAACGTATTCGTTTCGAAACCACGCACGGAACCAAATCCACCGGCAAAGAAATGCTCGTAAAATGGCAGTTCGCTGGTTGCCCCATAACCATCGCCATATCCCACTTCACCCCGCAGGTGCAGCGTGAATTCGCCAATCAGGGGGTAGTAGATCTCACCGCGATAATTCAGTTTATAAAATTCCAGGTCCGACAGTGGCACAGCCACTTCAAGCGACAGCGACTGCGAGACCCCGCGGGTTGCCAACTGCCCCCTGTTCAAGGTGGATTGCAGCCAGCTTCCAGTCAGCGTGTAGTTTAGGTATTTGTTCCCGTTCAGGTCGAGAAAACCCTCGCCGTCCGAGGGGGACAGCGCAGATGGTGGGATTGTGTCGATCGGCTGTAACACCTCGGCCGCGGCGTATATACCGTCAGGCTGCAAAGTGGAATAAAACCAGTACTCGATTTCGGGCTCCAGTACTGGGCTAGTGGCTATTTCCTGCACGGCATAAGATCCCGAGGTGATCTTCGTGTCGGTTACCCCGACCGAAAAACCAAGCCGCTGGGTTTCACTGATGGGATAACCAAAGTTCATGCTGGCGCCGACCGTATCAGTGGTGTAACTGGCCACGTTGATTTTGGACAAGTCTGTTTTTCGATAAAACGTGCTGAATCCACGACTCACACCGTCTTCGGTAAAGTAGGGATTGGTGTAGTTCAGACTGATTACATCCTGATAGCGTGATGAGTTGAGCGATATGCCCACCCGACGGCCTGTGCCCAGAAAGTTGTTCTGTTGCAAGTTCAGTCCGAGAATAAGTCCAGCATCTTGCGCATAACCAAGACTTCCACCGATGGACCCGAATGACTGTTCCTCGACACCAAACTCCACATCGATCAAATCGTCGGAACCAGGAACCTCTTTTGTCTCGACTTGGGCGGTCTTGAAAAAGCCCAGACGCTCCAAACGGATCCGAGATTGCTCAATAGCCGCTGAAGAGGCTGGTGCCGATTCCATCTGGCGCATCTCACGACGCAGCACATCGTCCATGGTGGTCATGTTGCCAGCAAAGTTGATCCGCCGGACATAGGTTCGCTTGCCCGGGTCGATGAAGAACTTCATCACTACCGTGCTGGCATCCTCATCAATCTCTGGCATACCCGTTACTTTGGCGAAGTTGTAACCCTCGTTACCCAGCCGCCTCGTCAAATAGTCTTCGGTTGCCGTAACCAGTTGCTGGGAATACACCTGCTCGGGCTGCACAATCAGGAACCGGTTCAGATCCTCCTCGGGCAAAACCAGATCGCCACTCAGACCCACCTCGCTGACGGTAAATTTGCTGCCCTCAGAGACGTTAGCGGTGATATAAACCTCTTCCTTGTTGGGAGAAACCGCCACCTGAGTCGAGTCGATATTGAATTGCAGGTAACCGCGATCGAGGTAATAAGACGACAGAGTCTCCAGATCGGAGGTCAGTTTTTCCTTGGAATACTTGTCATCACTGGTAAAAAATGAAAACCAGCCGCCGGTTTTTAACTCGAATAGATCGATAAGGTCTTCATCTGAAAAAATAGTGTTTCCTACTACATTGATGTGCTTGATCGTCGCGACAGTGCCCTCGTTGACGTCAATCGAGATGGAAACGCGATTTCGCGGCTCGGCGATGACTTCTGAGTTGATACTCGCATCGTATCTTCCCTGCAACACGTACTGCCGCTGCAACTCCAACTTCATTCCTTCCAGCGTGGAACGCTGGAATACCTGCCCCACCGCGAGCCCAGCACCTTTCAATCCGTCGAGCAGCGCCTCCGTCTCGATGGCCTTATTACCGTCTATGGTTATTTCACTGATGCTGGGTCGCTCGGCGACCATCACGACCAGTACGCCCCCATCGCGAGCGATAGAAATGTCATCAAAGTTACCGGTGGCAAAAAGGCTCTTAGCGGCGGCCCTGACGCCATAATTATCGATGGCATCTCCGACCCCGACGGGCAGTGCAGCAAAGACACTGCCGGGAGAGATGCGCTGCAGACCCTCTACCCGAATATCTTGGATAACAAAGGGCTCAGATTGTGCCCACGCCAGCTGCCACATCCCGGTCAGGATCAGGACAGTCATCAGGGACCAAAACGAATGACGTAGCGTGGACAAGGCGTATCTCAACAATATTGGGTTATACCCAGAAGCGTTCCCTTGCCTAGGCAACGCATCAGCGCCGCGCAAGGATACCGCATGGCTGTACCGGGTGTCTTTGTCGAATGACCGGTCATTACGGGCAATCAGAATTTCGAAATATCATTATACAGAGCGAAAACCATAATGCTGAGGACCATTACCAATCCCATTTGATACCCCACCAGCTGCACCCGCTCGGGCAAAGGTCTCCCGATCAAAGCCTCAATAACGTAAAACACCAGATGACCCCCATCGAGCACCGGTATCGGCAACAAATTGAGGGCGCCCAGTGACACGCTGAGTAACGCAACGAAACCAAACCACGCAACCCACCCCGCTTCCGCTGTCGATGCGGCAACCTGGGCAATCGTGAGGGGGCCCGAGAGGTTAGCAGGCGAAATCAAACCTTGAAGCATTCTCGAGATGGAAGTGAAGGTAAACCCAACCAGGTCACCGGTGCGCTCAAGTGCCGCCCAGAGCGCTTCCAGCGGGCCGCGTTCAAAGCGACGTTGCTGTGCCTCGGGAATTTCGGGTAGCGAGACAGACATACCGACGGCACCAACGATCTCTCCCGCCGCATCAATCGGGGCAGGCGTCACCACCAAATTCTGACGAACCCCGGCACGCTCCACGGTAACGCTGGTGGGCATATCGGGTCGGGCGCGAACATGCTGCACCCAATCCATCCACAAGTTCATGTCCTGGCCATCAGCCGAAATGATCAGATCGTTGACTTGAAATCCTGCTTCAATCGCTGCCCCATCCTCGCTAAGACCGCCCACCCGGGGAATAACGAGCGGTAGTTGTATCGAGACCCCAAAGGCTTCCAGCAGGTTGGGTTCTTCTTGATCCTTGAGCCATTGAAATATCGCCACCGACGACTCGCGCGACACATCCGATCCGGGCCGCTTTATCGCTACGCTGAGTTGTCCCGAGTCACCCAGACGTTCCAACAGCGCAAAATTCACTGCTGATACCGTCGGCGTCACGCGCCCATCTATCGACACAATCTCGTGCCCGGACTCAAGGCCTGCCATATCGGCGAGGCTCTCAGGCTCAACAGCACCAATCAGCGGTACCAAACCCGCCTCACCTCTCAGGAATAATGCCCACAACACCACCACCGCCAGCAAAAAATTGGCGAGCGGGCCCGCCGCGGCAATCGCCATCCGGCTCCATACCGGCTGCCGGTTAAAAGCGAGTGGAAGGTCGGCCTCATCCACGTCGCCCTCTCGCTCGTCGGCCATCCGCACATAACCTCCCAGTGGAAGAGCCGCTATCACGTACTCTGTGCCAGCTCGCCCCCGCCAGGTCACCAGAGAACGCCCGAAGCCGATAGAGAAACGGAGTACCTTGACTCCATTCAGTCGGGCGACCAAAAAGTGGCCGTATTCATGGACTGTCACAACAATTGCGAAGGTCGCCAGCGCAATCAATACGGTTTGTAGTGTTTCCAGCATTTTGTGTCGCTCAAAAAATCGATGTAGGAGAGGCCATCATTAGAATCTGCTTGCCCGCCTCTTCGCGGGCATTGGCATCCAACAGTTGGACCGCGGCCAGGGTATCTGGTTCCATCAAGTTTACGGTGTGAAGCACAGAGGCGATGATCCGATCAATATCGGTGAATCGAATGTCACCGGCCAAAAAAGCAGCAACCGCCACTTCGTTGGCTGCACTGAAAACGCACATGCCTCCCGGCTGGGTAATCGCCCACTGGGCCAATGCAAGACAGGGAAATGCGGTGAGGTCTGGGGCTTCAAATTCCAATTTTCCTGTCGCGACAATATCCAGCGGCGCTACGCCTGCATCCACGCGCTCAGGCCAACCCAGGCAGTAAGCAATAGGGGTGCGCATATCGGGTTGACCCAATTGGGCGAGAACAGAGCCATCTCGATAGCGAATCATCGAATGAACAATGCTCTGCGGATGAACCACTATCTCGATTTGATCCGGATACCGGTCGAATAACCAACAGGCCTCGGCCAATTCAAGGCCCTTGTTCGCCAAGGTGGCAGAATCCACCGAAATCTTCTGTCCCATAGACCAATTGGGGTGAGCACAAGCTTCCTCAGGCGTAACAGCATCTAGCGCCTCTCTCGACCTTCCGCGAAATGGTCCACCGGAAGCAGTCAACACAATTTTTTCAACGTGGGTCATATCTGGCCGACCATCGTTCATAATCGGCAAACACTGGTGCATAGCATTGTGCTCGCTGTCTACCGGCAGCAATGTGGCGCCGCCTGAACGCACCGTCTCCATGAACAAGCCACCGGCACTGACCAAAGCCTCTTTGTTAGCCAGTAGAATATGCTTTCCTGCTCTTGCGGCACTGAGGGCTGAGCGCAAACCAGCGAAACCGACGATGCCCGCGACCACGCTGTGAATAGCAGGAGCAGCCACCAGATCGTCGAGGGGCTCGGACCCCGATAACACCGTTATGCGCGCGGTATCGCTCAACCTTTCCCTGAGCGCCTCTGCCGCATCCGGCTGTCCCATGATGGCATACGGTGGCATGTGCTGACGGCACAGGATTTCCATGTCGTCCACCGAGCGATTGGCGGCAAGTACCGTGGCCTGATATCGATCGGGGTGCCTCGCAATCACATCGAGGGTTGAACGCCCTATCGAACCCGTAGCCCCCAGAACCGCAATCTGCCTCATGGATCAGTACCCCACCAATAAAAGGCCCAGCGCAAAAACGGGTGCAGCTCCACAGATACTATCGAGTCGATCAAGCAGGCCACCATGACCGGGCAGCAAGGCGCCCGAATCCTTCAGGCCTACCTGCCGTTTTAACAAACTCACCGTGAGATCCCCCACCACCGACGCACCGGCAGTAGCAAGACCCAGTGCAAGTAATGAGCCGAGGCTCAAGTGTATGTGAGAGATAGGCAGATTCGCCCAGACAAGCGCCGTTAAAAGTGCTACGCAGACTAATCCCCCCCAAAAACCTTCCCAAGTCTTACCGGGACTGATGGCCTGCGCTAGGGGATGCCGACCAAATCGACGTCCCACAAAGTAAGCCCCAATATCGGCTGTGGCAATGGTCAAGATCATCAAAAAAAGGACGCTCGGTCCGTAATCGAACCGCAAACAGAGGACTACCGAAAGCCAGGTTGCCGTCATTATCAACCAGCCCATCAAGCCCCTGACCCAGGGCTGACCCCAGAGCCAGCCACCGCTCGGGTAGTACTTTAACGCCAGCAACATGGCAGACCATAAAAACGCGCTGCCGGCCAGAAGAGGTTGACCGGCAAGTATCGGCCCTGCGCCGACAAGATCCAGTTTGACCCAGAGAGACCCGCACGTGAGGGGCACCAGCGATGCAAACACCAGTCGGCCGATGGCTGAGCGAATAATAACCAGATTGGACCACTCCCAGGCACCGGCAGCAGCCACCGCACCGAAGAGAACCGCCTGAGTGGGAAAAGGGGCCAAAAGCAGGGTAATCAGAAAAGCAGCTACTAACACCAGCCCTGTCACCACGCGTTGCCGGAGCATCGAGGAAACATGAGGCATAGCTCAGTAACCGTGTACCAGAGGACGCACACCAAAACGACGCTCTCGCACTGCGTAATCGGCCAGAGCTAGATCCAAAACTGATTCATCGAAATCGGGCCACAGCACCTCGGTGAACCAAAACTCCGCATAAGCGAATTGCCAAAGAAGAAAATTGGATATCCGTGTCTCTCCCGCAGTCCGAATACACAAATCAGGGTCAGGTAATGACTGAGTGGACAACCGAGCCGAAATCAAGGCCTCATCAATCTCCTCATCGATCAGCCGGCCCTCTTTAAGGTCCAGGGCAATCGATCTGGCGACCTGCGTCATATCCCAGCGACCCCCATAGTCCAAGGCCAGCGTTAGCGTTGCCCTCTCTCCTCCAGCTGTCGCCGCTTCAGCATCGGCGAGCAAGCGCTGCAGGCGTGGGCTGAAGCGATCGCGGCGGCCAATGATCCTCAATTGCACGCCATCCGACTGCAATTTAGTCACTTCATTTCGGAGATATCGTGACAATAGCGCGAGGAGTGCGCGCACCTCAGCTCTAGATCTTCCCCAATTTTCACTCGAGAAGGCGAATAACGTCAGATAGCGGATGCCCCGAGCCTCGCAGGCTTCAACAATAGTTCGAACGGCTTCAGCGCCAGCACGGTGTCCTGCAACGCCAGGGTATCCCTCCCGACGCGCCCAGCGGTTGTTGCCGTCCATGATGATGGCGAGATGACGGGGAACCGTTCGGAGTTGAATATCAGAGGCTTTCAATGCTATTCCTGCGGCGTCTTAGATCGCCATGAGATCCGTTTCTTTGTCTGTCAAAGCAGACTCGACCTTGGCGATATAAATATCTGTCAGCTTTTGCACCGCCTCCTGAGCTCGGCGCTCCTCGTCCTCGGATATCTCTTTCTCTTTGAGTAAATCCTTGAGCATACCGAGTGCATCCCGTCGTGCATTGCGAACCGATACTCTTGCAGATTCTGCCTCAGCCCGCGACTGTTTGGTGTAACCCTTCCGCGTCTCCTCGGTCAGTATGGGCATAGGAATCCGAATCACCTCACCCGCTGTCGCAGGGTTCAGTCCCAGATCAGATTTCATAATAGCCCGCTCAATATCCGGGGTAATGGACTTATCAAACGCAACAACACTCAACGTGCGCGCGTCCTCTATGTTGACATTCGCGATTTGGTTTAGGGGTGTCTCGGCGCCGTAATACTCCAGCCGTATACTATCCAACAAACTGGGATGCGCGCGCCCTGTACGGATCTTGTTGAAGTTATGCGCCAGCGCCTCAAGCGCTTTTCCCATGCGTTCTTCCGTTTCCTGTTTGATGTCATCAATCATTGTGTTCTTCTCGCCTATGAGACCCGTTTGAACGGTCACGCCTGAATCAAGGTTCCCTCGTCACCACCTCGCACAATACTCAGCAGTGCGCCACGCTGTGACATGTTAAAGACCCTGACTGGCATACCGTGGTCCCGCACAAGACAGATCGCGGTCAGATCCATCACCCCTAATTTCTTATCCAGCACCTCATCGTAAGCGAGGACATCGTACTTCACTGCATCCGGATTCTTTACTGGATCAGCACTGTACACACCATCCACTTTCGTGGCTTTTAGCACAATATCTGCTTTAACCTCGATACCGCGCAGGCAGGCAGAGGAGTCTGTCGTGAAAAAAGGATTGCCAGTGCCCGCCGCGAAAATAACGACGTCACCATTGGATAGCGCTCTGATCGCCTTTCGACGGTCATAATGCTCGACGACACCGCTCATAGGAATGGAGGACATCGCCTGAGTTGCGATGTTGGATCGCTCCAGCGCATCCCGGAGTGCCAGCGCATTCATAACGGTCGCAAGCATGCCCATATGGTCACCGGTGACCCGGTCCAAACCGGCCGCATTGAGTGCTGCTCCGCGAAATAGATTTCCACCGCCGACGACCAGACCTACTTGAACACCAATACCCACCAACTGACCAATTTCAAGGGCAAGGTGATCGAGGATACGGGGGTCGATACCGAAGGCCTCCTGACCGGTCAGCGCCTCTCCGCTCAACTTCAGCAGAATGCGTTTATATACCTTATCAGCAGCCATTGTGCGCGTCCCCTCGAGATTCAGTCACTCCGGTATGCTACCCATCCTCGGATGCCATATCACAGCGAAAACTTGGTGATACTGAACATCACGGCACTTACATCGATACGGCTTATCATCCGTTTCCAAGCTGTGCCGCGACTTCTGCAGCAAAATCAACTTTTTCCACGTCAATACCCTCACCCACCTCAAAGCGGGTAAAGCTCAGCACTGTGGCGTCCGCAGTGGACACCAGCTTACCTACCGTCTGGTCTGGATCTTTCACAAAAGCTTGTTCCGTCAAGCTATTCTCTGCCAGAAATTTCCGGATGCGCCCGTCAATCATTTTTTCCACGATTTCGGCTGGCTTACCCGAATCGGCTGCCTGAGCTGCGTAGATCTCGCGCTCTTTGGCGACCACTTCCGCTGGCATATCAGCGGGCGAAACGACCTGCGGATTGAGCGCGGCTATGTGCATCGCTACGTCGCGTGCCAGATCTTCGGAACCGCCCTTTAATGAAACCAAGACCGCTATACGATGATTACCATGAACATAACCGCCGATGACACCATCCTCAACCTCGTGAGCGACCACCCGCCTCACACTGATGTTTTCTCCGATTTTCTGCACCAAGGCCTGACGTGCATCCTCAATGTCATCGGCTGCTAGGGCAGCAACCTCGGTGATACGCTGTGACATCGCTTTGTCGACGACGGCGCCAACAAACCCTAGGAAATTCTCATCGCGCGCAACAAAGTCGGTCTCACTGTTCACCTCAACCATGGTGGCAAAAGCACCATCTTCGGAAGCCTTGATCGCCACGACACCGTCAGCGGCAGTTCTACCTGCCTTTTTGGCCGCCTTCATCCCGCTCGATTTACGCAAAGCCTCGATCGCGGCGTCCACGTCACCATTCGCGTCAGCCAACGCTTTTTTGCACTCCAAAAGGCCAAGCCCCGTCCGTTCTCGCAATTCCTTTACTAATGCAGCAGACATGATTTCACCTCGTTAATCTCCCCGGAGGGACAGATACTGCGTTGATTCAGGGGTCATAGACCCCCGCGATGCTTGCTTACTGACTGATCTACCCAATCAGGACGCCGGGGCCGCCTCATCTGAGGCAGGAGCCGCTTCAGCGCTCTGCTCTGGCGCCGGCTCCTCAGCCGAGGCACTGACCGCATCTGCAGCCACCACTGCTTCAGGTGCCGGTTCCTCCGGCTCGGTTACTTCAACAAAATCGCTGGCAGCAACCATCTCACCCGCTTGGGTTTTGCCGGCAATGACAGCATCGGCTACCGCAGCGACGTACAGCTTTATCGCTCGAATCGCGTCATCATTACCTGGGATCACATAATCCACACCGTCGGGATTACTGTTGGTATCGACAATCCCGATGACAGGGATGCCCAATTTATTGGCCTCAGTCACCGCAATCCGCTCGTGATCAACATCGACTACGAACAACACATCGGGCAACCCAGACATTTCCTTGATACCGCCAATGGAACGCTCTAGCTTGTCCTTCATGCGCGAGCGCATCAGTGCCTCTTTTTTGGTGAGTTTGGCAAAAGTACCGTCGCGCTCCTGGTCCTCAAGCTCACGCAATCGCTTGACTGATGAGCGAATCGTTTTGAAATTGGTCAGCATTCCACCTAGCCAGCGATGGCTGACAAATGGCATGCCACAGCGGCGAGCCTGCTCCTCGATAATCTTACCGGCAGCGCGTTTTGTTCCAACGAACATTACCTTGTTCTTCTTTTCAGCGAGGCGCTTCACCGTACTCAGCGCATCATTAAATGCCGGAACGGTGTGCTCGAGATTAATAATATGGATCTTGTTACGGGCCCCGAAGATGTACTGATCCATCTTGGGGTTCCAGAAACGGGTCTGGTGTCCGAAGTGCGCACCTGCCTGTAGCAAGTCACGCATGCTTACCTGCGTCATAGTCAAACTCTCTGTTTGGGTTAACCTTCCGCCCCTTATCGCGACTCCAACCGGAAACCGGCACCCGGATCCGCGAAAACAAAGGGACGTGCTATTGGCCACGAGGGGCTTTTGCTGAGTTGTCTATCCAGCGGCGCGCTTTATACCACAGCACCCGTCGAAGGGAAAGCGGGCCCAAATGCACAGCAGAGTCGGTTACACTGCGCGCGACGAAGGCAGCGTCCCAACAGAAAAACACCCAAATGAACACAGTAAAGCCCAAAACCCAGTCCGAACTCGACGCCATGCGCCTTGCAGGCAGCCTAGCAGCCGAGGTGTTGGAAATGATCGCGCCCCAAGTCGTGGCCGGCATGACTACCGGAGAGATCGACCGTATTTGTCACGACCACATCGTGAACGTGCAGAAGGCCACGCCAGCACCACTCAATTACAAAGGCTTCCCAAAATCTATTTGCACCTCAGTGAACGAGGTGATCTGTCATGGCATTCCGTCAGACAGCAAAAAGCTTCGAGGCGGAGACATCATCAACATCGATGTCACCGTGATTAAGGATGGCTGGCATGGCGATACGAGCATTATGCTAGGGGTCGGCGATGTCGCGCCCCATGCCGACCGGTTGATGCGAGTTACCCAAGAGTGCCTGTACCGGGCGCTGGCGCTGATTAAGCCCGGTGCAACACTGGGCGATTTGGGGGCGGTGATTCAAAGTCATGCCGAGGCAAATTATTATTCAGTGGTCAGGGAGTACTGTGGTCACGGTATTGGGCAGGTTTTTCATGAGGAGCCACAGGTACTGCATTATGGGCGGGCTGGCACCGGGCTGCGTTTGGAGCCGGGCATGACCTTTACCGTTGAACCGATGATCAATGCGGGTAAACGCTATACCAAACTGAATGCGAGAGACGGTTGGACCGTGACGACCCGAGATGGCAGATTGTCAGCCCAGTGGGAACATACCGTCGCGGTAACCGAATCAGGATGTGAAGTGTTCACCCGGAGGCGGGATGAAGCTCTCCCCTTCTAGTCAGTCCCCAGCAGTCGACATTCCCCTCATAACCACCTTTTTCAGCGGGGAAAAGGCTACCGCGCAAGAGACTCGTGCGTTCCTGAAAAGCGCAAAACACGCATTGGCTGATGCATTTCAGCCTGAGCAACCGGTGACGCCATTACTCAAAGAAGCCAGTAACGTCGTAGATATTGTTTTGGCCTATCTATGGACTGAGCACGTTGGAGACCTGCCGGACATCGCGCTGATTGCCGTGGGAGGCTACGGGAGAGGAGAGCTGTTCCCACAATCGGATATCGATATCCTGATCTTATCCCGGGATGTCTTGTCAGAAGAGGCGACACGGTGCCTGGAACGATTCGTAGCGAGTTTGTGGGATACCGGCTTGCAGGTTGGGCACAGCGTGAGAACGCTTCAAGAATGCGAAGCGCTGGCGCGGGAGGACCTGACGGTCGTAACAACGATGATGGAGTCCCGATATTTGCAGGGGGACACAGCGCTCGAGCCCGCCCTTAAGGCAATGACCGACACCGACCGCATGTGGTCCCCCAGCGACTTTATTCGCGGCAAGCTGGGTGAACAACAGAGGCGTCACGACAAATACAGCAACACCGAATATGCGCTGGAACCCAACATCAAAAGCTCACCAGGTGGATTGCGGGATTTGCAGGTTATCGAATGGATAACCCTACGGTGCTTTAAGCAAAGCCTCTCTGATGTAGAGGGGCCTAAGTTCCTTAGCGACGCCGAGCTGGAACAGCTACAGCAGGGCAAAGAGTTTCTCAGTCAAGTGCGCTTCGCATTGCACAACATGGCGAGTAGAGCTGAAGACAGGCTCTTGTTCGATCATCAGAAACAACTTGCAGCCGTGTGGCACCTGATCGATGGAGACAAATTGGCGGTTGAACAGTTCATGCAGGTCTATTACCGCTGGATGAAAACACTCAGCCAGCTCAACGAGCTGCTGATAGAGGTCTTTGAGCACCGGCTTTCAGAGGTTGCTGACCAGCACGATTCGAACCTGCGCGTAATAGACGACGATTTTGAGGTGTCTGAAAGTCGCATTCGTGCGCGGCATGACGCGGTATTTACCCGTTCGCCAAGTAACCTGTTACGCATCTTTGTCTTGATTGGCAATGATCCGCTGGTTGACCGAATAGAGCCGAACACGCAGCGTTTGATTCGGCGAGACGCGCACTTAATTGACGAAGCGTTCCGAGCTAGTGAAGTCAATAGAGACCTCTTCATGCAGGTCCTGAGTGTGCCGCACAACATGACTAAACAACTGCGCAGAATGTCGCGCCATGGCGTGATGGGCGCCTATCTTCCCGCCTTTGGGACCATAATAGGTCAGATGCAATTTGATCTGTTCCATGCCTATACCGTGGACGCACACACCATGGAGGTCATCGCCAATACCCGTCGATTTATGCGCGCTGACTATACCGACCGATTTCCGGTCTCCACCCGGATTGCGCGCAGGTTGAGAGACCCGAGGCTGCTCTATATTGCCGCCCTCTTTCATGATATCGGCAAAGGACGCGGCGGTGATCACTCGGAGCTGGGCGCAGTGGATGCCAAGGACTTTTGCAGTGATCACAAATTGACCGCGTCCGATACTGACTTGGTCATATGGCTGGTAAAAAATCATCTTCTCATGAGCCACATTGCCCAGCGAAAGGACATCTCCGATCCCGAGGAAATCCAACGATTTGCGGAGATTGTTGGCACACAAGAGCGTCTCGACTACCTGTATACCCTCACCGTTGCCGATATCGCAGGCACCAACCCTGAATTGTGGAATGCGTGGCGATCATCACTGATGCGCCAGCTCTACACCGAAACCCGTCGTGCATTGGGCCGGGGCCTCCAGAATCCAATCGCACGTGAGGAGGTGATTGGAGCGACCAAGCGCGCCGCCGCAGAAGCACTGGAATATCGCGGCTTTTTAGAGGACGAGTTGGCTGAGATTTGGATATCGAGGGGAGACGATTACTTTGTCAGAGAACGCGCTGAAGACATTGCCTGGCATACCGAAGCGATTGCTGACCACGATCTGACAGACGGCGCTCTGGTGCTGGTGCGGCAAGCGGGCGAGTCGCCTATCGGCAATGCCACCCAGATCTTCGTCCATGCTCGCGACGAGTCAAATACCTTCGCCAAGATTTGTGCCGCGCTCGATACGCTCGACTTAAGCGTTCATGATGCGCGTATCTACAGCGACGACGACGGCAGCACGCTGGATACATTTTACGTTTTGCGCAGTGATGGCACCCCGCTGGATCCCCACTCAGACACTTTTCGAGAAATTCGCCACACCATCCAGCACAACCTGCTGCAACCATCCGCGAAAACCGTGACTCGACACACGCCAAGAACGGCAAGGGCATTTAAGATTCCGACGCAAATTCAATTCTCCAAAGATCAGTTGAGCGGCCTCACAACACTCGAAATTAGCACCGCAGACCGACCCGGCTTGTTGGCGCGAATTGGTTCCGTACTGTCGCAACATGGCGTGACGGTTCAGGGAGCTAAAATCCAGACATTAGGGGAGCGAGTCGAGGATATATTTTTTCTCTCAGACGATAAGGGGCGCTCACTCGAGGACGCTTCTCTCATCGCTGAGCTAAAAGGAGAATTGATCGAAGAGATGAACTCGGGGCAACACCATGAACCTGTCTCCGCGGAGCTCGGTGTTTGAACATCGGCCTGGAAGCGCTGCAGCCCTACCCTTTCGAGCGGCTCAACGCATTATTGCAGGGCGTGACCCCCGCCGGTGGTCAGACCATTCCGCTGACTATCGGTGAACCGCAACACCCGCCACCGATAGCGGTTACAGAACTCCTGGCCGAGCACGCGCCGCTGGTGGGCAAGTACCCGACGACAAACGGAAGTTCATCGCTGAGAGCAGCGATCGCCCGTTGGCTGGAGCGACGATTTGCTCTGAACACAGTCAATGCAGACCAACAAGTGCTCCCGCTTAACGGCACACGCGAGGGGCTTTTCTCACTGGCTCAGGCGGTCGTAACTCACGGCCAGACGGGTGCGGTGATCTCTCCCAACCCGTTTTATCAAATCTATGAAGGCGCAGCATTGCTCGCCGGTTCATCTCCGCGCTTTGTCAACTGCGATCACGACAATGGATTTACGCCGGACTTTTCCCACATCTCGGAGGACCAGTGGCAAGCATGTCAATTGCTGTACATCTGTACGCCGGGCAATCCCGCTGGCGCTGTATTGTCCACAACGCAGTTGCAGCAGTTGATTGCGCTAGCACAGGAGCACAATTTTGTTATAGCGAGCGACGAGTGCTATAGCGAAATCTACCCCGACGACAATAAACCGCCACCCGGTTTACTGGGCGCGGCCGCCACTCTGGGCGTCACCGACTTCCGCAACTGTCTGTGCTTCCATAGCCTTTCCAAACGATCAAACCTGCCCGGACTGCGTTCTGGATTCGTCGCAGGGGACAGTCGCTGGATAGCGCGTTTTCACCGATACAGGACTTATCATGGGTGCGCGATGCCCATGCATCATCAAATTGCCAGTGAGTGGGCTTGGTCAGACGAGGTCCATGTGGCGGAGAATCGCGCCCGTTATCGAGAAAAGTTCAACGCGGTGACACCCATCATCTCGGCAGTCATGACAACACCCGTTCCCGACGCCGGCTTTTACCTCTGGCCTGAAACACCCGTCAACGACGAACATTTTGCAAGCGAGCTATGGCAGCGTGCTGGGGTAAGTGTTTTACCCGGTAGGTATCTCGCACGCGATACCCCGAAGGGCAACCCGGGCGCCATGCGCGTGAGAATCGCACTCGTCGCAGAACACGACCTCTGCGTCGAGGCCGCAGAGCGTATGGCAAGCTGCCTACGAGAAGGCTGGTGAAATGGCGACTTCTGGCAACCTGGGTAAGGCAGAGCGCATTGCGTATATTGATGCGCGGCTGCAGGCACTCTATCCCGAAACACCGGTCCCGCTCGATCATAACGACCCTTATACCCTGTTGATCGCTGTGCTACTGAGCGCACAATGCACCGACGAGAGAGTCAATCAGGTCACACCCCAACTTTTCGAGCACGCCACCTCACCAGAACAAATGGTCACGCTTTCAGTAGAGGACATCCGCAGCATCATTCGGCCCTGTGGATTATCGCCACAAAAATCCAAAGCCATTCATCGGCTCAGCGAGATGCTGCTAGAACAACATGGCGGAGCGGTTCCCGCTGACATGGCGGCTTTGGAGTCCTTACCTGGCGTCGGCCATAAAACAGCCAGTGTTGTAATGGCTCAGGCTTTTAGTATGCCTACCTTCCCGGTAGACACGCACATTCACCGACTCGCACAGCGCTGGGGTTTGACCCGCGGCCGCAGCGTTGTAGAAACAGAGCGAGATCTAAAGCGCGCCTTCGACAAAACGCGCTGGAATGCTCTCCATCTGCAGATTATTTTCTACGGTCGGGAGCATTGCACCGCTCGAGGGTGCGACGGGAGAGTGTGCGAAATCTGCAGAACGTGTTATCCCAATCGAAAACAACCAAAACAGTGCCACAAGGCGTGAGCTCGAGCACAGAAGCCACTAAATTCTGCTACCCTGCCATCCCTAGCGTTTTCTTGGCCATACCGAATGCACTAGGCCGTTGACTAAAACCACGATGCCTTTCCAGCCTTATGAACCTACCTACCCTCCATGGCATCCCCAACTGTGATTCGGTACGCAAAGCGCGGGGCTGGCTCGAAACCCATCAGATTGATTACCGATTTGTAGACTTCAAAGAAACGCCGCCAACAATGGCAGCACTTAACAGCTGGCTCGAGGTGGTTGGCGCGACGCTATTAGTTAACCGGCGAAGCACCACCTATCGTCAACTTCAGGTGACCGATAAGAACGCGTTAGAGAAAGGCGATGTCGCGTCGGTACTGGCGAAGCATCCCACGCTCATCAAGCGACCTATCCTCGAATGGGAAGGGGACGTCTCGGTCGGGTTCTCGGCGGCGGATTACGCAGACCGCTTTAATACTTAAGGAGCAGTCATGAGCGCACTGTATGGGTTTGGTCTGGGTATCGCGACCGAAAATGCAAACGGAGAGAGTCTGGATACATTTTATCCGTCCCCGATCTATGATGTGGATGGAGACATTGCGGTCCTGTTAAAAGAAGTTTCGGGTCGACTGGACGCCTCGCAATTGCTCTCTCTGGCTGCGTCACTCGAGGCGCTGGGCGAGGTTCACCACGCTGGTATTGCGCGACAAATGACAACCACGCACCAGCCAGTGATCGCCACGCCATTAGTTGACAACAGCGCTCCCAAATCAGTCGAAGAGGCGTATCTGAAACTCCATCTGCTGTCTCACAGGATGGTAAAGCCCCATGAAACCGACCTCGACGGCCTCTTTGGCTTACTACCCAACGTCGCCTGGACAGACCAGGGGCCTGTCGATTTAACCGAAGTCGCCCAGCGCCAGCTCGATGCGCGACTGAGAGGTGAGGTTTTGGAGGTCTCGAGTGTCGACAAGTTCCCCAAGATGACCCAATACGTGGTGCCACAAGGTGTTCGCATTGCCCATACTGCAAGGGTGCGACTCGGCGCTTACCTTGGAGCCGGCACCACCGTGATGCATGAGGGCTTTATCAATTTCAATGCGGGTGCGGAGGGGCCTGGAATGATCGAAGGCCGCATTTCTGCCGGTGTATGGGTTGGCGCTGGCTCCGACCTCGGCGGAGGTTGCTCGACCATGGGTACGCTGTCGGGCGGTGGCAATATCATCATTTCTGTGGGTAAAGAGTGCCTGATCGGTGCCAATGCCGGCTTGGGTATTCCGCTTGGCGATCGCTGCACCATCGAAGCAGGGCTCTTTGTCACTGCTGGCACCAAGGTCAGCGTCTTGGACGA
Organism: Luminiphilus sp.; assembly: GCA_016779445.1. GTDB lineage: Bacteria > Pseudomonadota > Gammaproteobacteria > Pseudomonadales > Halieaceae > Luminiphilus. The sequence goes on from JADHNP010000014.1 coordinate 36,336, forward strand.
TCAACAGAAAGTGGCCGAGACCGTCTCTGCTCGGACGCTCGCAGGTCGGCCTGATCTGTTATTCCGGCGACACTCGACCAGTGGCGCCGTGCAGTGCCTGACCAACAAGAGCGCCGTGGAACTAAATGAGATGCTCCATGCCCATAACTGACGAAAAAGACCCCACACTGGAATTGACGCGACAGCTCATTGCTCGACCGTCGGTCACGCCAGCAGATTCAGGCTGTCAGGAAGTGATGGGGGAGCGCTTGGCGCGCGCGGGGTTTGTAGTCGAAAACATGCGCTTTGGTGATGTCGACAACTTGTGGGCAACGCGCGGCGAGCAAGGACCATTACTGGTATTTGCGGGACATACCGATGTCGTTCCGCCCGGAGATATGGCGACATGGCAATCAGACCCTTTCGAGGCCACGATAGCGGGAGACGAACTCATTGGCCGCGGGGCGGCAGACATGAAAGCCAGCCTTGCGGCAATGGTGGTTGCCTGCGAAAGCTTTGTGAGCGCCCACCCTGAACACACTGGTCGCATTGGTTTTCTCATCACTTCAGATGAGGAGGGCCCCGCCAAAGAGGGCACTGTCAAAGTGATGGATACGCTGACTGCGCGGGGAGAACGCATTGAATGGTGTGTAGTCGGAGAACCCTCCAGCACGCGGAAACTGGGGGATCTGGTAAAAAATGGCCGCCGTGGCTCCCTTAATGCAACCCTCGTCATCCACGGTAAACAGGGCCACATTGCTTACCCTCACCTTGCCGAGAATCCGATTCACCGTGCCCTGTCGGCACTCGACGCGCTGGTGAATGAGCCATGGGATGCAGGAAACGACTTTTTTGACCCGACCTCCTTACAAATTTCTACGATACAAGCGGGTCAGGGTGTCACCAACGTGATTCCCGGCAGCCTGCGAGTGCTCTTTAATTTGCGTTTCAGCACAGAGGTTACCGCGGACGCCATTCGTGACCGCTGCGAAACTATCCTCAACCAATACGATCTCCGCTATGACGTTGAATGGTCCCTGAGTGGCGAGCCTTTTCTCACTGTACCGGGTGCACTGCTTGACGCAGTGAAATACAGTATCGAGGCAGTGACCGGACAACAGCCGGCCGTCTCAACAGGAGGTGGCACCTCGGACGGGCGATTTATTGCACCCAGTGGCGCTCAGGTCGTGGAGGTTGGACATATCAATGAAACCATTCACCAGTGCAACGAGCGCGTACAACTGGCGGACATCCCCCGACTGACCGAAATCTATCAAGGCATACTGAACCGCTTGTTAGTCAACTAAGCTCCCCGAACGCAAGGCGAGAGACAAACCCAATGCGGCCCATCGCTCAGCCTCAGCGGCAACAAATTCCTGAACAAACGCCCGGAGCCCCTGGGTCAGAGGCGTCATCAATTCAACCTTGTCAGGGTATAAAACAGTCATACCCGCTCCGACCCCAGACGCCATCACTGCCTCAGCACCTCGGGTCACCACGATTAAGCCCTCTATGACCTGCCGGGTTTCAGCCAACACGCTGTCAAGCGAAGTTGTCAGAGCGTTATTGAAATCGATCTGGCTAGGCAGTAAATCAAGCGCCAATACGACGTGGTCGACAGGTCCTCTTTGGCGCATCAAGTCGAGCAAATAACCCTGCCCCACTGCGCTATCCAACGCGATGTCATGCCACTCCGCCTGTGCGTCCGTCTCGACATCGGCAGCTTGCAGTGATCTATCACCTGATAACCGACCGCAGAAAACGGGGCGCGGGTGCGAAGCTGCCATAGTCAAAGCCTCCACCGTCATTGATTCAACCCCGATCCAAAAGCCACTTGCCGCCACACTACTCTCCTGTTTGACTGGGATTAAGATCATCATACTGCCGAACGAATACATCGAACCGAATCGATTTGCCAGCCAGAGCATGGGAGGGTTTCTGCCCACCTAATACAGGTGCGCGCAAAGGGCGCTTCACCACAATACGCCTCACTGGTTGCTGCCACGCCCATTCCCAGAGGGCCTCCGCATCGTCATCAGGATAAGCCAAGTGCTGGAGTATGGCCGCCTCCTTCTTTACGGCCGCGGTTTTTTTACGCTCGGGAAACATGGGATCAAGATAGATCACGTCGCCGGGTGGCACATCCAAATATCTGCTGTCCTCATGGCGCACCGTCATGCGGCCTGCTGCCTCACGAACCTGATCATACCCGCTGACTGTGGCGCCATTGATCGCATCTTCCAGCAACCAGGCCAAAACGGGCACACGCTCGCATAGCGTGATCCGACAGCCGAGATCTGCCAGAATAAATGCATCCCGACCAAACCCCCCCGTTGCGTCCCACACCGAGGGCTGGCGACTGGCTTTGACACCCACCGCCTTGCCGAGAAGTTCGTTTTGACCACCGCGCCGGCGGTGCAACATTGTCGCTGAATCAAACGCCACGCGAACCTGGCTTCTTTCCATTTCCAACCAAGCTTCAGTCTCGCCCACCACCAGATAAGGACCCGGGAATTCTCCTCGTTCACACAGTAGTGTCGACAACTGTGCTGCGGCAGCGCGAGCGCGCCGCACCGACTCACCTTTCACCGACACAACAGGGATGGGGCCTGCTGTGCTGCGATGTGGATCATTCCCGATAGTTTGCATTGGGTGATTCGCCATGATTGACTGAGCGGATTTTTCGTAAAGTCATTATATGAGCCAATTGCATACAGGATTAGCCGCCAGGTTAATTATTGCCAGCACAATGCTGCAGGCGGGTTGCACCCAACTGGATCGATACGACATTACTATTAATGATGTAACAGTATACGAGCCCAATCCCCTGCTCGCAGTGGAGGCTATAGAGGATCTCGCTCTCGAACGCTGCCTGCAGCAAACGTTAACGGATGCGAAGGCGAATGAACTCAACTCACTGGAGGCAGTGAATTGCAGTGATGCAGGCATAGCATCTCTAGCCGGCTTGGAACAGTTCAACGGGATCCGCTCGTTGAAGTTAAGTGGTAACGCCATCAGAAACTTACTTGTATTGGAGCGGCTGACCGAACTAGAGCAACTTTGGTTAGACAACAACAATATTGTCGATCCAATTCCTGTTCTGCGCATGCCATCGTTGCGCCGGCTCGACCTCGCCGATAACCCAAAACTACAATGCCCAGCGTTGGCGCAGATCCCTCTGAATATGCAAGTCACGCTACCCGATCACTGTGACGCGTCATGATCTACTGGCTATACAAAACGCTCGCTTTGCTACCACTGCCTGTCAAATATGCTCTGGCACGGATTGCGGCTTTTTTATTACAACGGGTTTTTCGCTATCGCACTGCAGTCATCGATACCAACCTTCAGAACGCGTTTCCAGAGCGCGATGCAACATGGCGTCGTGATATTACCCAGCGTTTTTATCGCCAGTTCACCGATGTGACCATGGAGATCGTGCACGCCTCTCGAATGGGGCTCTCTGATTTCAAGCAACGTGTCACGGTCGAGGGTTTCGACGAACTGGATAGGTTGACTGAAAACCGCACCAAGTCGGTGATCGTTCTCACCATCCATCTCGGAAACTGGGAGTGGATGATGCATGCAGCCAATGCCCACGGCGACATCTCCATCGACCCGGTGTACAAGCGCCTACGCAACGCGGGCGCAGAACGGTTCGCCTACGAAGTCCGGAGCCAATTCGGTGGCGAACCAATTCTCATGGAAAAGGTCGCACGCAACGTCCTGAAACATCGGAGACGGTTTCGGGCTTTGGTTTTGCTGGCTGATCAATCTCCCGGCGGTCGCGACAACGTCTACTGGACTGAATGGCTGAACCAGCCGACAGGGTTTTTTCTGGGTCCGGCTACTATCGCTCAATTGACAGGCTTTCCGATCATGTTTGCACGCTGCCGGCGAAAATCTCGTGGTCAGTATCACCTTTGCTTGCAGCCCATTGTCGAGACGCCAGGTCAAATGACCGAGGAGCAGATCATAGAAGCCTATATTCGGGCCGCGGAGCAGACCATTCGGGAAGAACCCGAGAGCTATTTGTGGTCAAACCGGCGATGGAAGCATCGGCCACCGGATCAGGATGCCTGAGCAGACACCCCGGCAATGCTGGTGCCCGCAGAGAGATCAAACCAGTCAAATCCCGTTTCCTGCGTGGCGTGAATCACGGCGCAGGAGTTTAGGCCCGACCAACCCGAAAGGGCTGCGTCAGCCAAATCTGGCGCATTATTTTGTTGACTGATATGCGCCACAAACAGCATTTTTAACCTGGTTGTGTTGGCCTGATCAAGAAATAGCCGAGCCTGTGCATTCGCCAGATGACCATAGTTACCTCCTACCCGGGCTTTGACTGAGCGCGGATAGGGCCCTTCATCCAACATGATGGGGTCGTGATTAAACTCAAGAACCAGCGCGTCACAATCCGAGAACGCCTGAACGACATGCGGCGTGATGTTGCCGAGATCAGTAAGAACACCCAGCTTGACAACGCCGGACCACAAGCAGAATTGGACCGGCTCGCGGGCATCGTGCGGCACGGGCTCAGCAGCGATATGGCAGTCGCCCACATCGAACCTGTCCCCGGGCCGGATGAACACGCCGTGTTGAAGCCCCTCAATCTTGGGGCTACTTGCCGTTCCCGCAGTTAGAAACACTGGTAACTCATGGGCTCGGGAGAGTGCAGCCACACCGCGACAGTGGTCGCCGTGCTCGTGGGTGACCAGGATGGCATCGATGTCTTTGGCGGAGAGGCCCCTGAGGCCGAGCCGATCTTCAACTTCCTTTTTCGGCAAACCACAATCAATGAGGATAAGGGTCTCGCCCGTGTCGACCAGCGTCGCGTTCCCCTTGCTACCACTTCCGAGGGACGCTATCCGCATTAGGTAATGTTACCCCTCAGCAGGGTCAGCAGTGCCTGCTGTTCGCGCCGGTCAACAGATTCACCTTCGCGCCCAAGCAAGGTAATCAGAATCACCTTATCACCCGAGGCGTCCAATCGAATTTGATAACGGTGGCCCGCCAGTGGATGGTCATCCTCGCCACCCCACAACCAGTCAAACCATCCACTGTCTTCATCTTCCTGAGGTCCGATAAAGGTGACATAGAGAATGCCCTGACTACGATCACGGTCATCAATCGTAAAATCGGCATTCTCGGTTCCCTTCACGACAGATGCCCATGCGCGATCAAAAGGCAGCTCTAGGCGGATGCGGGTGGCGGTTTCCGTGTCCTCCAGCGTAATTCTGCCTGAGTCGCTCATCGCACGATCGGCCATCATCGATATCGGTGTGGCGTCTGCGCTGTTGGCGAGATACTGCGCCATGTCCTGAAGCATTTTGCGCTCGAGGTCATCATCATCCGATTGTGGCGGCCAACTGACCTCTTCCACACCCCTGTCCTGATGGAGGACGTGAAGCTCAGCCGTGTTTCGCTGCACGCCCGTGTCGACTCGAAAGCGGAAGCGCACCGCAAGCTCTCGATCTTCGAGTTTGAACCATTGCGTATCAATGAGTCCCTCTTCTGCATCAACAGCGGCGACACCGATGCCACTATTGGTCAAAAATGTCCTGACCTGAGGCCATAGCTGTCCGGGAGCGACACTAACCAGTGCCCACCGCTCTCCGGCAAGGCTCTGAATACGCACCGAATCGCCCTGATTGTTTGCCGTGAGCGGGGTTGGACGAGGGGTTTCAAACTGTGTCGCCAGCTGTGTACTCGCGGCCACCTGCGGCACAGGATAATCAGGCTGAATAGCGTCGGTCGTTAAGTGTGGGGGTACATCTATCGGTGGCAACTCCGACGCGGATTGGTATCGACTGGCATTATCCGGAAACAAGCCATCCTCTCCGAACAACCAGCTACAGCCCGACAAAGTCAGCACGGTCACAATAACACTGCCTGCGCGGATCACGAAAAATAAGCCTCCAGTGCGTTTGATAGGGCCTCTCGATACGCCTCAGACAAGGGCGTTAAAGGTAGCCGAATACCTGGCCCAATCATACCCTGTTGGGCCATCGCCCACTTTATCGGAATAGGGTTAGACTCGATAAAAAGTAAGCGATTCAGATCAGCGAGTCGCGCATCAATGACTTCGGCGGTATCCCACTCTTGCGCAACTGCGCAGCGACACAGCGCTGCCATATCTGCTGCGGCAATGTTGGCGGTAACGGAGACGTTGCCCCTGCCGCCGCAACGCATTAACTCAAGGGCTGTGGCATCATCGCCCGAGAATACGGCAAAACCGTCGGGAACTGCCTGAATCAGTGCTTTACCCCGCTCGATGTCGCCCGTTGCGTCCTTGATGGCCACAATATTATCGACCTGACTTAACCTCACCACTGTCTCGTTTAATAGATCGCAGCCCGTGCGGCCGGGGACGTTGTAAAGAATAATGGGGAAATTTACAGATCGAGCAACCGCCTGAAAATGCTCAAACAGACCCTGCTGGGTCGGTTTGTTGTAATACGGCGTCACCGAAAGTGAGTAATCCGCGCCCGCCTCGGCTGCCGACACCGTCAACTCGATAGCCTCATGAGTAGAATTACCGCCGGTGCCAGCCACTACCGGAATCCTTCCTCCTGATTGTTCCACAGCAAAACGAATCACTTCACAGTGCTCAGGCACTGTGAGCGTCGGGCTCTCGCCGGTTGTACCCACGACACCAAGCGCCGCCGTACCCGCCTCAATGTGGTACTCGATGAGTCGAGCAAGCGCCGCCCAGTCAATTGCACCGTCTGGTTGCATGGGTGTTACCAACGCAACAATGCTTCCGGTTATCATCGAGTTACTCCGAGAGTCCCGTGGCGGGACAAGGACATAAAATCATGGTGCGGCAATTATCCACTTCAGACCGAGTTTCACAACCTCGCATTGCATACCAATCATTTCGGCGCATTTCTAGAATGGGCCTAACCCTGTGCGCCCTCGCCCTGTCCATTGGGTCATCCAGTAGCTTTTCGCAGAGCACTGACTTTGAGCTCAAAATTGAGCCCCTTACCAATATTGATAAGCAGTTCATGACCGAGCAGCGCCGTCGGGTCGAGCAGTTGGCCAATCGGCTCGGAAGAAATATCTCGGGAATAGAGGCTCGAGACATCGATACGCTGCAGCGCATCATCGATGAGCGGCTCATTGCCACCGACGATACCCTCAGTTTGCAGGCCATGGGGGTGGTGCTCGGGGATCTTTTAGCAAATCGACTGGATATGGATTGGTTGGTGTACCGGGACCGCAAAGGCCGTTCAAGGGCACTCCATTATCGTGGCACCGACGTGTACCTCTTTCCCGTGACAATGATTTCCAGACGCCAGGGAGTCGGCAGTGACCGTAAGATACAGTCGGTGTATGACGAAGTAATCAGCACCACGCTGCCTCGCATACCCGGCGGCAA
>JADHNP010000015.1 GCA_016779445.1 Luminiphilus sp.
ATGGCGCGAGGGTTTATATGCGCAAGAAAGTGCAGAGTTGCTTCGTGACTTTTTCCACAATCGTCGCGGTGAGCGCGATAGTTCGAGTGACGGTTCACAGTACCGGTAAGGGTGCACCCCGCAAGTGTTCCGGGAGCAGCGCGTCTACCTGAATAGGAGGTGACAGCTTCGATGTCGGCAGACTCTCGAGCTCGAGCATGCCCTCGTAGTGGCGGATGTTGTCGACATAGGTGACCGCCTGGGCGCCCTCTGCGAACCCAAAGCGTGTCATTGGAAAAATGTCGGGGTTTTGCAACTGTGGCAAGTGAGCTCGCACGTCAGGCCAAAGATGAGGGTCTCGGCCAGATTTCTCTGTCAGTACTCTGGCGTCCTCAAGGTGGCCCATGCCGATGGTGTAGGCTGCCAGCGCCATCGAGGTGCGATCGGGCTCTTCAATATCCCCCGGCAACCGTCTGAGCAAATCCTTAAAAAACCGAGCGCCACCGCGCAAGCTTTCTCCGGCGTCCGTGCGATCATCCACACCGAGTTCGCCCGCGGTCACCTGAGTCAGCATCATCATACCTCTGACTCCCGTATGGGATCTCGCGTTGGGGTTCCAGTGCGACTCTTGATAGGCCATGGCCGCCAATAATCGCCAATCCATGAGGTACTCGCTGGCAACCTGTTCCATGAGGCTCTGCCACTGAGGCAGCTGACTGCGCATTTTGCGTTGAAAAGTGAGCGATCCCAGTCTTGAAGCATGCTCAAACTGCCCGAAGTGGAGGCGCTTTAGGTGCGCGATATCTCCCGACTGCGCTGCGACCTCTAGAAAGCGATTCACCATGCCAAGCGCCACTTCATTGTCCTCTCTCTTCGGCAAATACCACACCACAGGCGTCGCTTTGCCGAGTTCAAGTGCTGCTACCAATCTTGGAAAGAGCCGTTGTTGAATATCAAACTCGATGGAGTCGACAATGGCCAGCTCTGCCTTTTCCTCACTCACCAACTGCATTACCTCCAATGAATCTGCGGCGTGAACCTCACGCCAGCTCAGTTCTGGCATAGACGTTTGTAGATCCCGAAGTATCTCTGAATGAACGCTTCCCGCCACTACAATCAGATCGCGTGCCACCAAGTCAGCGAGGGCGCGAGGGCGCAATGAGCCGGATTTGTACACCACTAATGCTTGCTGGTGTAAGTAGGGCACAGAGGATTCGAAGCGGATATCGCGTTTTATGCTTTTGCTCAATCCAGCAACGGCGAGGTGCCCGTCACCGTTTTCGAGCATGGTAAATAATTCTGGCAAACTGAAGGCTACTTTAACTCGCAGTTTCATGTTGTGCTGTTGGGCAAAGCGCCGCGCCAGTGCGTAATCGAAGCCCGACGCCCGATCGCCGTCGAAATAGTAAGTCGTGGGTGTGTTTCGAGTCAGCAGCACCAATTCGCGAGCCTCCTCTAACGGTGGCAGGTCTGCGCCGTCAAGGCACCCCTGACAAAGCATGATCAAACACATGGCACAGACGCGACCCATTCGGGCATTGTAGAGGTTCGCCCGCAGGGAGGACAGAACGTCCGATCGTGCCCCTGCATGCGACTTGGATGGCGAGGTATAATCGAGGGGCTGCCTCGTTCGGGAATCTCACATGCTTGTCCTGCCCGGTTCTTCGGCTCTGTCTGAAGCCCGTTTTCAGTTGTTGGCTGCTCAAATCCATCAGTTGAGCAAAGGTTACGGCTTGCGTGAGGTGGCGCACGCATACGCGGTCGAACTGTCGCCAGGGCAGGGCGTCGATGCGGTTCGGTTGGCAGCGCTGCTGCACCCGGGCACGGCGGAGCCCGTCGACCAAGGGCTACTTGATCGCTCTGGTCAGCGTATTGTCAGCCCGCGTTTTGGCACCATATCGCCATGGTCCAGTAAAGCGACCGATATCGCCCGGAACTGTGGTTTTCAAAGCATCAAGCGGATTGAACGCGTAACGGTATTCGGCGTTGATGGCATGGCCGACGATGCGACCGATAATCAACTTGATGCGCTAATCCACGATCGGATGGTAGAGACGGTAGTCGGGTCTGTGGCCGAGTTGGACCCCCTTTTTGAGCGGTCTCTGCCGCAATCTTTTATCGAGGTGGATGTACTTGGCGGAGGGGCGCAAGCGCTGGCGGAGGCAAATCTTCAGCTTGGCTTGGCTCTCGCTGAGGATGAGATCGAATACCTGACTGAGGCGTTTAAGGGGCTTGGCCGTAATCCCCGCGATATTGAGTTGATGATGTTCGCTCAGGCTAATTCGGAGCATTGTCGACACAAAATATTTAATGCCAGCTGGGATATCGACGGAGCGCCTGCGTCACATTCATTATTTGGCATGATCCGCCACACTCAAGAAGCGGGTGGCGATAACGTGTTGTCGGCCTATTCAGATAATGCAGCGGTCGTCTCGGGGCAAATAGCGGGTCGTTTTTATCCTGATACGAACGATGGGGTCTGGCGTTATCACTCAGAACCGGTCCACCTTCTGATGAAGGTTGAGACCCATAACCACCCGACCGCGATATCGCCTTTTTCTGGCGCTGGCACGGGAGCTGGAGGTGAAATCCGGGACGAGGGAGCGGTCGGGCGAGGATCTCGCCCCAAGGCCGGCTTGGCGGGTTTCTCCGTTTCTCATCTTGAAATTCCTGATAGACCTCGGCCATGGGAGATCGGTTACGGCAAGCCTCACCGAATTGTTTCCCCGCTAAAGATTATGACTGAGGGCCCCATTGGTGCCGCGGCCTTTAACAACGAATTTGGGCGCCCCAACTTGGCAGGGTATTTCCGCACTTTTGAGGCGATCACCGAGAACGGCGTCAGGGGCTATCACAAACCGATCATGATCGCTGGGGGTTTTGGCAATATTCGAGAGGGTCACGTAGAGAAGGGCGACTATTCCCCAGGCGCCAAGCTAGTGGTGTTGGGTGGGCCCGCAATGTTGATCGGTCTTGGTGGTGGAGCGGCTTCCTCAATGGCCAGTGGTGACAGTGCTGAAGACCTCGATTTTGCCTCGGTGCAAAGACAAAACCCTGAGATTCAGAGACGCTGTCAGGAGGTGATTGACACCTGCTGGGGACTTGGTGATGACAACCCCATCGCGTTCATCCACGACGTGGGAGCAGGTGGGCTCAGCAATGCGTTACCCGAGCTAGTCAAAGATGGCGGTCGTGGCGGTCACTTTGAATTGAGAGAGGTGCCAAACGACGAACCCGGTATGTCGCCGCTGGAAATCTGGTGCAACGAGTCGCAGGAACGATACGTCATGGCCATCGAACCTGAGCAACTCGCTCGGTTCGAAGAGATCTGTGCGAGAGAGCGGTGTCCCTATGCCGTAGTGGGGGAGGCTACTGAGGCGCAGCACCTCAGAGTGAGCGATCGACAGTTCGGCAATGATCCCGTGGATTTGCCCATGTCAGTGCTGTTTGGCAAGCCGCCTAAAATGCATCGCCAAACTGTTCGAGAGCCCGGGCTTGCCGATCAGTTCGATGCGGTGAACATCTCGATTTCCGATTCGTTGGAGCGGATACTGACCTTCCCGGCGGTGGCTTCAAAGAGTTTCCTGATCACGATTGGTGATCGCAGCGTCACGGGGATGGTGGCTCGGGATCAAATGGTCGGACCCTGGCAAGTGCCGGTTGCGGACTGTGCCGTCACAACAGTTTCCTTGGATTCACACCTCGGCGAGGCGATGTCGATGGGCGAGAGAACGCCCGTGGCACTGCTGAATGGTCCGGCCGCCGGTCGACTCGCAGTAGCCGAGGCCATCACCAATATTATAGCGGCGCCCATCAGGTGCATGTCTGATATCAAGCTCAGTGCTAACTGGATGTGCGCGGCAGGTTTCGCAGGTGACGATGCCGTGCTCTACGATACGGTTGAGGCAGTTGCCTTAGCGTTTTGCCCCGCTCTTGGCGTGACGATTCCGGTCGGCAAAGATTCAATGTCAATGCGGACAGTGTGGGAGGAGTCGGGTGAGCATCGGTCGGTGACTGCGCCTGTTTCGCTTGTCGTGTCCGCTTTTGCGCCGTGCGGGGATGTGCGAGAAGTGCTGACACCGACGCTGGTGCCTCGGGAAGACACTTCGCTATTGCTCATAGATCTGGGCCGCGGGCAGGATAGGCTAGGTGGCTCTGTGCTGGCGCAAGTGTGGAATGCGCTTGGCAGTATCAGCCCTGATGTGGCGCCGGAGGATGTGATCTCGTTCTTTGAGCTCTTGAGTGAACTGAAGAAACGAGAGTGGCTGTTGGCTTACCACGATCGGTCCGATGGTGGTTTGTTGGTCACGGCGCTGGAGATGGCATTTGCCGGTCGCTGCGGCCTCGATATAGATATTGACGTTGACCTGCAGCAGGCTGCCGCGAGGCTATTTTCTGAAGAGGTCGGAGCACTTATTCAGGTGGATGATAAACAGGTGTCTGAAGTGATGGCGCTGGCCGCGCAATCGGGACTCAAGGGCGCGGTGAGTCTCGTGGGCAAGCCGCGGCTGGATGAGCGTATCGTAGTAAATACCCGCCAATTTGAATTGATCGACAGCCGGCGAGCGGCATTGCAGAGCTTGTGGAGTGAGACCAGTCATGCCATCGCCCGGCTCCGAGATAATGCAGCCTGCGCCGATGCTGAATTTGAGGCGATAAAGCAATCCGATCGGGGTTTGTCTGCATCCCTGACTTACGACTGCGACGAAGATGTCGCGGCACCAATGATTGCTACGGGGGTGAGGCCACGGGTGGCCATCCTGAGAGAGCAGGGTGTTAATGGGCAAATGGAAATGGCTGCGGCGTTCGACAGGGCGGGTTTTACTGCGGTGGACCTCCACATGAGCGACCTGATGTCAGGGCGCAGTCATTTGGAAGAGTTTAATGGCGTTGTGGCTTGCGGTGGCTTCTCTTACGGCGATGTCTTGGGAGCCGGTGAAGGCTGGGCAAAGACCATTCTTTTCAGCGACACCTTACGGAGGCGTTTTGAGGCGTTTTTTCAACGCACCGACACTTTTTCTCTCGGGGCCTGTAATGGATGTCAGATGCTCTCTGCTCTGCAATCCATCATCCCCGGAACGGAGCACTGGCCGCGTTTTGCGCGAAATCAATCGGAGCAGTACGAAGCGCGGCTGGCGCTGGTCAGGGTCGAGTCTTCGCCGTCGATTTTGCTCAGTGGTATGGCGGGTTCGCACCTGCCTATTGTTGTGGCCCACGGAGAGGGCCGTGCGCGTTTCAAGTCAGCAGAAACACAGAGTGCTCTGGAGGCCGCGCAGCAGGTGGCGCTGAGATTTATTGATCACGACGGGAATACCACCGAGCACTATCCTCACAATCCCAATGGGTCGGTGGCGGGGATTACAGGTGTTTGCAGCACAGACGGGCGTGTGACCATTATGATGCCGCATCCCGAACGGGTTTTTCGTGCCGCACAGTTGTCGTGGTGTCCTCCTGATTGGCACACCGACTCCGGTTGGATGCGGCTATTTCGCAATGCCCGAACCTGGCTTGGGTAAGATGTCATGGCACTGATGATCGCGACTCGTTACACTCCGCGGCTGTTTTTTGGCCTCACTACTCTCCTTGAGCCTCAATTAATGAGCAAATGATGAATCGTTATCCCCTTTGGAAAAACGTCTTGATTCTGCTGGTGGTAGCTGCCGGATTTTATTATGCGGCGCCCAACCTTTATGCACCGGATCCAGCACTGCAGATAGGGGGTGCCAGCAGTGCCCAGCAGATAGACCAACGGGTGTTGAATCGAGCTAAGGAAGCGCTGAGCCGGTCGGAGATCGCCTTTTTTGGGGAGATTTTGCAAGACCAAGGTAAAACGGCATTGATTCGTCTGGTTGATCGCGAGCAGCAGTTGCGGGCCCAGGCGGTTTTGGCACGTGAATTGGGTGATGGCTTTATCGTGGCGCTAAATCTTGCGCCCACTACACCAGAATGGTTGCTGCAGGGAGGGGCAGCGCCCATGAAGCTGGGCCTCGACCTGAGCGGGGGTGTGCATTTTAAACTTGAGGTAGACGCTGAGGCTGCCACCGAGCGAAAGCTGTCCCAGTATGAAACAGGTATTAAAAAGCGTTTGCGGGAAGAGCGTATTCGCGGACGTGTGAGCCTCGATGGTGGTCAGGTTGCGATGCAGTTCCGCACAGAAGCAGATCGGGAAGCGGCCCGCCGGCAGGTGATTGACCTGTATCCCGAGCTCTTTCTAGACCGCGTTGATAAGGATGATGATTGGCTACTCTTTGCGAAGGTAACCGAGCAAACCATTGCGGAAGTAGTGGATTACGCTGTGGCTCAGAATCTGACGACTATCCGGAACCGCGTAAATGAGCTGGGCGTATCAGAGCCACTAGTGCAACGGCAGGGCCGAAATCGGATTGTGGTGGAGTTACCCGGTATTCAGGATACCGCTGAAGCCAAGCGTATTCTGGGTAAGGTCGCGAATCTCGAATTTCGTCTGGTGGCGGAGGCTAACGCACCCATCTCCGAGCGACAGCGTTTCGAGTACCGCAGCCCGGATCGTGGCGGCATGACCGAGTGGTTGGAGCGCGATGTGATCATTACCGGTGAAAGCGTTGCCAATGCTCAAGCCGGATTTGACCAAAATGGACAGCCCAATGTCATGATCAGCCTCGATGGTGAGGGTGGCATGCTGATGTCACGCGCAACGCGAGCAAACATCAAGCGGCGCATGGGTGTCTTGTTTATTGAGCGAAAATATCGCACGCGTTACGAAGTAGATGACGCTGGCGAGGAGCTCGCAGTGCGCATTCCCTACGATGAAAAACAATTGTTAACGGCCCCTGTGATTCAGTCGGCGCTGGGAGCACAGTTCCAAATTACCGGTTTGGATAACCCAGCCGAGGCCTCCGAACTGGCATTGATGCTCAGAGCAGGCGCTTTGGCAGCGCCGGTCACGTTCGTCGAGGAGCGCACGGTGGGCCCTTCTCTGGGCGCTGAAAATATTCGGCTTGGCATGAAGTCTGTGCAGGTAGGGCTCGTATTGGTGGTGCTGTTTATGGTGGCTTATTACCGAGTCTTTGGCGTGGCTGCCGTGGTGGCGTTATCGGCTAACTTGGTGTTGCTGGTGGGGATCATGTCTTTGCTGGGTGCCACGCTAACCTTGCCGGGTATTGCGGGAATTGTACTGACAGTCGGCATGGCTGTTGACGCGAACGTGCTCATATTCTCGCGCATCAGAGAGGAGATTAATCAAGGCGCGCCGCCTCAAACTGCGATCAATAATGGTTTTGACAGAGCACTGGTGACGATTCTGGATGCCAACATCACGACACTCATCGTGGCGATTATTCTTTACGCCATAGGCACTGGCCCCATTAAGGGTTTCGCGGTCACGCTGTCGGTCGGGATCGTCACCTCCATGTTTTCATCCATTATGGGTACGCGTGCCTTGGTAAACGGCTTCTATGGTGGGAGGCGTGTCCGCGCACTGTCGATAGGGGGACTGGGTCGCCCTGTGACCACATCAGCGGAGACAGCAAAATGAAAGTCATACCCTTTATGCGATGGCGATGGCTTGCGGTGGGATTCTCTGCCGCTGCCCTGTTAACGGCGATTATCTCTCTCGCTATAAACCAGCTGAATTGGGGGCTTGATTTTACCGGTGGCACATTGGTCGAGGTCGCGTACAGCGATTCTGCAGATCTGAGCGCCATTCGCGCTACCCTCGACCGAGAGGGTTACGACGGCGCGATCGTCGTTAGTTTCGGCACTGACCGAGACGTACTGGTGCGGCTACCGGATGGCTACTCGGATCAGCAAGGTGCAATCATGGTAGATAAGCTGCGCGCCGCCACCGATCGCGACATTGAGTTACGGCGTATTGAGTTCGTTGGGCCGCAGGTGGGGGATGAGCTCCGCGATGACGGCGGCATTGCCATGCTCACGGCGCTGGGGCTGGTGATGCTGTATGTGGCTTTTCGGTTCCAGATCAAGTTCGCACTAGGCGCAGTAATCGCTCTGGCGCACGATGTCATTTTCACTCTGGGTTTCTTTTCGCTCACCGGTTTGGAGTTCGATCTGACCGTGCTGGCTGCGCTACTGGCAGTAGTGGGTTATTCGCTTAATGACACTATCGTCGTGTCAGACCGTATCCGCGAAAATCTTCGGAAGGTCCGTCGGGCCTCTCCCTCTGAGGTGATCGATATCTCTCTCACAGAGACGTTGGGGAGAACGCTGGTTACATCTCTAACGACTTTGTTGGTATTGGTTGCGCTGGCAGTATTTGGTGGTGAGATGATTTTCGGTTTTGCGGTTGCGCTGTTGCTGGGGGTCGCGGTGGGAACCTACTCTTCGATCTATGTGGCAGCGACCACACTGCTACAACTCAAGGTGAGCAAGGATGATGTGATGGTGCCGGAAAAAGAGGGTGCCGATCAGGCCGGATTGCTGCCCTGATTTTTTATCACTGGCGAGCGAAAAATGAGCTTAGGGGCCTGTCCATCTGACCCAGGACAGCATTTGCCGCAACAGCTTTCTATTGCCGCAGACGATATTGCCGGTCTCGTACCAGGCCTCACCACCCGCTAAATCAGTAATCAGCCCTCCGGCCTCTCTTACCAACAGTGCGCCTGCTGCAATATCCCAGGCACTCAGACCCATTTCCCAGAATCCATCGAGACGTCCTGCCGCTACGTAGGCAAGATCGAGCGAGGCGGCGCCGGCTCTTCTTACGCCCATTGAGCGGCTGGTCACCGCGGTAAGTGAAGCGCTGTACCAGTCGAGGTGTTCATCACAATGTCCCAAAAAAGGGATGCCAGTGCCAAAAAGCGCCTCTGCTGGATCCTTTCGATCCCCGACACGAATGCGATGTCCGTTTAACTGCGCACCGCGACCTCGTGAGGCAATAAATTCTTCTCGACGGATCGGGTCATAGACTACAGCATGTTCTATCCTACCTCGGTGCAAGCAGGCGATGCTCACGGCAAAGTGAGGAATGCCGCGTAAAAAGTTGCTGGTCCCATCCAGTGGATCAACGACCCAGACGTACTCCGACTCTTTATTGCCAGAAAAGCCGCTTTCCTCGCAGTGAAAAGCGTGGTCAGGGTAGGTTTTATTGAGCTGATAAAGAATCTCTTTCTCGGCTGCCAGATCAACCTCGGTAACGTAGTCGGCAGCCGCTTTGGCACGGTAACCAATACGTTCCATGTCGTCCGATGCACGCACAATAAAGTCACCGGCCTTGCGAGCGGCGCGCAATGCTATCGATGCGGTCGGTTCCATTAGATACCTCATTCTACGGGCGGCGCATCATAGCAGGGGTGGGGGCAAGCTGATACGTCTCTGGTAGACTCCCGACCGCGTGGCGGTCTGTCCGCGACGCCACTCCTTACAAACCCGACCGGTAAGAGCAAGGTCAGTATGAATCCCGAAAATATAGAGATCGTCCTGGTTCACACCACCCATAGCGGCAATATTGGCGGTGTCGCGCGCGCCATGAAAAATATGGGGTTGACCCGGCTGACGCTGGTCGCGCCGCTGGAATATCCCGCTCCAGAAGCAAACTGGCGGGCTGCCTCTGCCGCAGATGTGTTGGAGACGGCGAGGGTGGTTTCGACGCTCGACGAAGCGATTGCTGAGTGTCAATTTGTCGTCGGCACCAGTGCGCGAGATCGTCGTATTCCCTGGCCGCTGCAAGACGCCCGCGGATGTGCCGAGCGAGTCGCTGCACGATCTGTCCAGGAGCGAGTCGCCATTCTCTTTGGGAGAGAGGACCGCGGTCTGCTAAACGAGGAGCTGCAGCGTTGTAACTTGCACTGCCATATCCCCACCCACGAGGGCTATTCCAGCCTCAATCTCGCGATGGCGGTGCAGATCGTTGCTTATGAGCTGCGCATGCTGGCGCTGAGCGACAAAACTGGTCTTGCAGAGGATGTGGATTGGGATACGCCTTTTTCCACCAGTGCCGACATGGCGCGTTTCTACGCGCATTTGGAGGAGACGCTGGTCGAGATCGGATTTCTCAACCCCGAGGCGCCACGCCAATTGATGCCGAGACTCAATCGGCTGTTTAACCGGGTGCGCCTTGATGAAATGGAGCTCAATATTCTCCGTGGAATACTGACCGAGACCCAGAAAGCGTCGCGCCGTTCGAAGTAGTAGTAACAGATTGGCTAATTCTTGACTAAAATAGTGGGAAATAGCACACTGATGGTTATGAAACTGACTACTCGCGGTCGCTATGCCGTTACGGCAATGCTGGATTTGGCTATCAATGGCGGTAGCCGGCCAGTGGCGCTGGCAGACATTTCCAGTCGGCAGGAGATTTCCTTGTCGTATCTGGAACAGCTATTCGCCAAGTTACGACGAGGAAAGCTGGTGATCAGTGCGCGCGGTCCGGGAGGCGGTTACCGGCTGGCAAGGAGCCGAACGGATATTTTTGTTGCACAGATCATCGACGCCGTAGACGAATCAGTGGATGTCACGAGTTGTCAGGGAAAGGGAAATTGTCATCAAGGTGAAACCTGCCTGACTCATCACCTCTGGGAGGATTTGTCAGGACAGATTCATGAGTTTCTCAGTCGTATCAGTCTGGGAGATCTCATGGAGAAACGAGATCCACGTCATCGCAGAATGAGTGCGGACGGGATGCTGCAGACGCTCTCGGTTAGATAGATCTGCTTGCAAACGTCAACGCACAGAGAGAAAAAACGAATATGAATGCACCGGTCACAGTACAAACTCCGATTTACCTCGACTATCTGTCGACGACACCTGTCGACCCGAGGGTGGCGACGGCCATGATGGCGTGCCTCTCTACGGAGGGTGTTTTTGGCAATCCTGCTTCTCGATCGCATGTGTTTGGGTGGAAAGCCGAAGAGGCGGTCGAGAACGCGCGTAGTCAGGTTGCTGAGCTGATTAATGCGGATCCAAGGGAAATCGTCTGGACGTCAGGGGCAACCGAGTCTAACAACCTTGGCATTAAGGGGGTGGCGCATTTCTATCACAAGAAAGGTAAGCATATCGTTACCTCCAAGATTGAGCACAAGGCGGTTCTCGATACGTGCCGGCAGCTGGAGCGGGAAGGTTACGACATAACCTATCTTGACCCCGACGAACACGGGTTGACCACGCCTGCAATGATCCAAGGGGTCTTGCGCGAAGATACGATTTTGGTCAGCGTGATGCATGCTAACAATGAGATTGGTGTCGTCAACGATGTGGCGGGCATTGGCGAAGTGTGCCGTGCTGCAGGTGTGCTGCTGCATGTGGATGCCGCTCAGGGGGCGGGAAAGGTGCTTCTGGACATGGAGCAGATGAAAATCGATCTGCTATCGATGTCAGCCCATAAAATGTACGGTCCCAAGGGAATAGGTGCGTTATATGTGCGACGCAAACCCCGCGTCAGGATCGAGGCGCAAATGCACGGTGGTGGTCATGAGCGGGGAATGCGCTCTGGCACGCTTGCAACGCATCAGTTGGTGGGTTTTGGCGAAGCTGCCCGAATTGCGCGAGAGGAGATGGTCTCGGAAGGAGAGCGTCTATTGGCACTGAGAGAGCGGTTTTGGGCTGCCATCAATGACATTCCCGAGGTGCACATTAACGGTGACCGCAGCGCCCGCTTGCCGGGGGCGCTCAACGTCAGCTTCGCTTTTGTCGAAGGGGAGTCACTGCTGATGTCGTTGCGAGACCTTGCGATTTCCAGCGGTTCGGCCTGCACTTCTGCCAGTCTCGAGCCATCCTATGTACTGCGAGCGCTGGGATTAAACGATGAGCTGGCACACAGCTCACTGCGCTTCAGCTTTGGTCGATTTACCACAGAGCCTGAAGTTGATCATGCGGCACATTGCGTGCGGCATGCGGTAGAAAAACTGCGGGAGCTATCACCGCTCTGGGACATGTACCAGGACGGCGTAGATCTCAATACGATTGAGTGGGCTGCGCACTAAAGCAGCCTGATAATTTTCTGGGAGAGCATCATGGCATATAGCGAAAAAGTGATTGATCACTACGAGAACCCCCGCAATGTGGGCAAGCTCGATGAGGCTGACGACAGCATTGGCACGGGCATGGTTGGCGCGCCAGCATGTGGTGACGTTATGCGACTCCAAATACGCGTTAGCGATGATGGCATCATCGAGGATGCGAAATTTAAGACCTATGGTTGCGGGTCAGCCATCGCATCCAGCTCATTACTCACAGAATGGGTGAAGGGCAAAAATCTAGATGAAGCTGCTTCTATTAAAAATACAGAGATAGCTCAAGAATTGTCGTTGCCGCCGGTCAAGATTCATTGCTCGGTGTTGGCAGAGGACGCCATTAAGGCTGCGGTCAAGAATTATCGTGACAAGAAGGGCGCTTGAGTGGCGATCAGCCTCACATCGGAAGCCGCTGAGCATGTGGGTCGACAGCTGGCCGGGCGTGGCAGCGGCCAAGGAATACGCATCGGCGTAAAAACCTCTGGCTGCTCGGGTCTGGCTTACGTGCTGGAGTTTGTTGATCAGCCTGAGCCTGAAGATGCGGCTTTTGAGACCGATGGCGTAAAGATATTTGTCGATCCAAAAAGTTTGGTTTATCTGGATGGCACCGTGGTGGACTTCGCTCGAGAGGGACTGAATGAGGGATTGGAGTTTCGTAATCCCAATGTTGCCGGAGAGTGCGGCTGCGGCGAAAGCTTCACGGTCTGATCTTGGAGCCTCTAGCGGGCGCTTCTGCCCGAGATTACTTTGTGCTGTTTCACATAGAGCCCGAGTTTCAGATTGATATGGCGGCGCTCGAGCGCGCCTACCACACCTTGTTGTCTCAGTTTCATCCCGATCGTTTTGCGGGTAAACCGCAGGTAGAGCAGCGCGTTGCTGCGCAGCTATGCGCCGACATCAATAGTGGCTTCCGAGTACTGTCGAGTGAGGTGCTCCGGGCCGAGTATCTGCTGAAGCGCGCTGGAGTTGACCTCGCCCAGGCCGAAAAGGAAGGGGTGGGGGCCGCGTTTCTCATGACGCAAATTGCATTACGGGAGCGCTTGGAGTCGGCGGATTCCGCGCATCCATCCGAGCGTGACGCATTGTCGGTCGAGATTAGGGATCGCTATAACGCTTCCAGAGATGCCTTTGCCTCCGCCGCAGAGGACGAGCGCTTTAAGGAAGCGGCCTGTTATTGGCAGGAGATGTGCTATTTGTCCAAGCTGCGGGACGCGACACGCGTCCGGGCAGCTTAACGATGGTGTTATTGCAAATCAGTGAGCCGGGGGAGCCCACGGCTAGTCATCATTCGCGTCAGATTGCGTTGGGGATCGATTTGGGCACCACTAACAGTTTGGTTGCTCATTTCGATGGCACTGAGACGCAAGTTCTGAAGGATGATGCTGGCCGTGCCGCGCTGCCTTCGGTTGTTTACTTCGGTTCGGACGACACGAAAATCGGATATGCGGCCGAACCCTTTTCGGTCACGGAACCCGCCAACACGGTGGCTTCGGCAAAACGATTGCTGGGGCGCGCGCGGGAAGAATTTGCGGATGACCCCTATCTCACCCTGACTCAAGGTGGCGCTTTGGCGTTTTCGACAGCAGCGGGTGACAAGACTCCCGTGGAGGTGTCGTCTACTATTTTGAGTGCGCTCAAATGCCGGGCCGAGCAACATTTGTCTGGCAACATTGCCGGTGCGGTCATCACAGTCCCTGCTTATTTTGATGACGCGCAGCGTCAAGCGACCCGGCAGGCTGCAGAGCTCTCTGGCATCAGAGTGCTCAGGCTCCTCAATGAACCCACTGCGGCAGCTGTCGCCTATGGTCTTGATGCCGATGCGGAAGAAGCGTCTATTCTGGCTGTTTATGACCTTGGTGGTGGCACGTTTGATATATCCATTCTGCGTATGCGAGAGGGTTTATTCGAAGTGCTCGCCACTGGTGGTGACAGCGCTTTGGGCGGCGATGATTTCGATCGAGCGATCACCGACTTTTGGCTCGCTGAACTGGGGCTGACGCAACCGAGTGCGATACAGCGGCGGGTGCTGTTGGGCTTAGCGCGTAGCGCAAAAGAGACGCTCAGTGCCCAACAAGAAGTCACGATGGATTGCCGCGCGTTGGATATCGACTGCGCTGAACTGAGTTTGTCGCGGGAGGTGCTAGAGGGTCTGGTTGGCAGTCTTATCGACCGCACCTTGCAGGCGTGTGATGTGGCCCTGCTCGACGCCGAGGTTGATTCTGTCGACCGGGTGGTGTTGGTCGGAGGCGCAACCAGAATGCCGCGCGTTCGAGCCGCTGTCACGGAATGTTTTGGTCGAGAGCCTCTGTGCAGGCTGGATCCAGATCAGGTCGTCGCGATGGGCGCAGCCAGACAAGCTGATGTGTTGGTTGGGAATCGAGGCGAGGGTGAAGCATTATTACTGGATGTGATTCCACTCTCTCTTGGACTAGAAACCTACGGGGGGTTGGTAGAGAAAATTATTGAGCGCAACAGCACTATCCCGGTAGCGCGTGCGCAGGAATTCACTACCGCCCGTGATGGGCAGACCGGGCTGGTCGTCCATGTGCTGCAGGGTGAGCGCGAGCGCGTGGAGGATTGCCGATCCTTAGCTCGATTTGAACTCACTGGTATTCCCCCCATGGTGGCGGGTGCGGCTCGAATCGAAGTAA
The DNA here is from genome assembly GCA_016779445.1 of Luminiphilus sp. GTDB lineage: Bacteria > Pseudomonadota > Gammaproteobacteria > Pseudomonadales > Halieaceae > Luminiphilus. The sequence goes on from JADHNP010000015.1 coordinate 14,576, forward strand.
CGTTTCGAGTGGATGCCGATGGCATTCTTGAGGTCACAGCAGTCGAGCAACTGACGGGTGCGCGCAGTGAGGTGATCGTTAAACCGGCATTTGGTCTCGACGAGACGCAAATTACTGAGATGCTGAAGGCCAGTTATGAGTTTGCTGCTGAGGACATGACTGCCCGTCAATTGGCGGAAGCCCGCGTAGAGGGCGAGGCGCTATTGGCCGGACTCCAGTCGGCAATGTCGCAAGACGGTGATCTGTTAGTTGTCGATGAGGCGCAACATCTCAAGGAGGGCATGCAGGCGCTTGAGGGCATTCTTGCGGCGGACGATCCACAAGCCATACGAGAGATGACTGAGCAAGTCGGCCGGGTTAGTGAGGATTTTGCGGCTCGCCGGATGGATCGCAGCATTCAGAGTGCGCTGAAAGGGGTGTCGCTGACTTCTCTAGATGCCGATCAAACAGAGGAACGAAGCGACTCATGACGGAAATTGTAGTGCTACCCCACCATGAAATTTGCCCTGAAGGTGCTGTTGTAGAGGCTGAGGCAGGTGAGAGTATCTGTGAGGCTTTGCTACGGCATGACATTGGTATCGAGCATGCCTGCGAGATGTCCTGTGCCTGTACCACCTGTCATGTGATCGTGCGGGAGGGCTTTGAGTCCCTGGAAGACGCAGATGAACTCGAAGAGGATTACCTAGACAAAGCATGGGGATTGGAGCCCGAATCGCGTCTGTCCTGCCAAGCAAAAGTAGCATCAAACCCTCTGGTGGTAGAGATACCACGCTACACCATTAACCATGCTTCGGAGAGACACTGAGGCGGCTTCGTCGCCGGTATTGTTGCCATGACACTGATTGGCAAAGCCCGTATACTCCGCGCCCGCGGGCACGGAGCCTGCGAGTTGATAAGAACAATTGGAGACTATCATGGCGGTAGAGCGTACTTTATCGATCATCAAACCGGACGCGGTAGGCAAAAATGTGATTGGACAAATCATCAGTCGATTTGAAGCCGCGGGATTGACAGTAGTGGCCGCTAAATTGGTCCACCTTTCCGATACGATAGCTGGCGGCTTTTATGCGGAGCATAAGGAGCGTCCCTTTTACGCCGATCTGGTGGCATTTATGACCTCGGGGCCTGTTGTGGTTCAGGTGCTCGAGGGCGAGAATGCCATTGCGCTCAACCGTGAGCTGATGGGCGCTACCAATCCCCAGGAGGCCGCACCGGGCACGATCAGGGCTGAATTCGCACAATCCATCGACGCCAATGCTGTACATGGGTCAGACTCTCCTGCCTCTGCAGAGAGAGAGGTTGCCTATTTCTTTGCTTCCAGTGAGATTTACGCACGCTGAATGTCAGCGGGCGGTGACGCGATGACGGCCCCTCCGGAACTGATCGCCTCTGCCGCCCCTGCGCCCCGAGTCAACCTTCTGGGTTTGACACGAGGCCAGCTTGAAGCTTTTTTTATAGACCTTGGCGAGAAGCGATTTCGTGCCCAGCAGGTAATGAAGTGGGTGCACCATCGTGGCGTGAGGGACTTCGCGGAAATGACTGACCTGAGTCGTTCCCTGCGCGAGCGGCTTCAGGATATGGCCGAAGTGACGCCTCCTATCATTGCCGAGCAGCAGGATTCTGCTGACGGGACCCGTAAGTGGGCCATTGCGGTGCAAGGCGGTAGTTTGGTCGAAGCGGTGCTTATTCCCGAAGGCGATCGGGCGACCCTTTGCGTTTCTTCGCAGGTAGGTTGTAGTCTCGATTGCACTTTTTGTTCCACCGGTAAGCAAGGCTTCCAGCGCGATCTCACCGCTGCGGAAATTATCGGACAGGTGTGGCTAGCGATTAATTCCTACGATGGCTGGCAATCCGGGAAGGGCCGCGTCGTTACCAATGTTGTCATGATGGGCATGGGAGAGCCGTTACTGAATTTCGACAATGTGGTGGCGGCAATGAACTTGATGTGCGACGACCTTGCCTATGGGTTGTCGAAGCGCAAAGTCACTTTATCGACTTCCGGAGTGGTACCAAATCTTGATCGGCTCGCAGAGTGGGCCGATGTCAGCCTGGCTGTCTCTTTGCATGCTCCCAACGACGCGTTGCGTGATCAAATTGTGCCCATCAATCGCAAATATCCGATTGCGAGATTGCTGGAGTCAGCCCGGGCCTACCTCGACGCCCAGCCAGACAAGAAACGAGTAGTGACGATTGAGTACACGCTGTTAGCCGGGGTAAATGACAGCGTAGCGCAGGCGAGAGAGTTGGCGGCGCTGCTCAAGTATTATCCTTGTAAGATCAATTTGATCCCCTTCAATGATTTTCCTGATTCGGGCTACCAGCGCCCCAGTGGCAATGCGGTGAGTCGATTCTGGCAGGTACTGATAGACGCCGGATTTGTCGTGACAGTCCGTACGACGCGGGGAGACGACATTGATGCAGCATGTGGTCAGCTGGTGGGTGAGGTGGTTGATCGCACTCGCCGGGCTGCTCGTCACAGAGCTGGACGCGGCACTCGGAGCCTGATGCAATCAACCTAACAGTGAAGAGAAACGGCCCATGACCTCTGTACCTGTGGCGAAGCAACCCGATCTCAGTCGCAACTTATCCCGTGAAGCGATCCGCGGTAGATTGGGCGCGGGTGTGCGTCTTGGAGGCGGGCGCCTGCTCTGGCCAATTGCCGTAGTGCTTTGCCTATTGGTTGGTTGTGTCACGGAATACAGCGGTGGAACTCAGCGATCTTCTGACCCTGATGCGACGTTGGACAAGCGGGTCGCGCTGGCACGACAGTACATTGGGGTGGGTGACTGGGAAAATGCCAAGCGCAATCTCGAGCTTGCCCAGGAGATTGACCCCGAAAATGCAGAGGTATTTGAGGCTTTTGCGCTGATCTATCAGAGCACGGGTGAGTTTGACATGGCGGAGTTGCAGTTTAAGGCTGCGCTGAAGGCAGACCCCAATCTCGCACGTGCACGCAATAATTACGCTGCTTTCCTGTATTCGCAAGGGCGCTACGGTCAGGCTGAGAGCGAGTTTCAGCGCGTGACCGAAGACACGCTTTACAGCGCCAGGCCCATGGCATTTGTCAATTTGGGTTTGTGTCGAATCCAACTGGGAGAACAGGCCAAGGCACAGTCCGCCTTTACTCGAGCGCTCGGGATGGATCGTCGGAATCCTGCTGCATTATTGGAGATGGGATTTCTCCGTCTCGAAGCGGGTGATACTGGCGAAGCCAAACGGTATCATGACGCCTACAGGACAGTTTCTCCTCAGCAATCGCCGCGGGGATTACTGCTGGGGCTCATGATCGCGGACGCAATCGGCGATCAGGATGCCTTGGGCAGTTATGAGTTGGCGTTGCGTAACCTGTACCCGGATTCGTCCGAGTACAGCGCCTGGATGGAACGTCAGAGTCGATAAAGCGTAACGGGCCCGAGAGCCGGTTACCGGAGAGCCAAGGTCATGAGCCAGCCGTCACCGATAAAGCGCCGTATCAGCCGACAGATCAATGTGGGGGGAGTTCCCATTGGTGGTGATGCGCCCATTGCTGTTCAGAGTATGACGAACACTGAGACATGCGATGTGGAGGCGACCGTTGCCCAAATTCGAGGGATCGCTGACGCTGGTGCCGATCTGGTACGTGTTTCGGTTCCCAGTATGGATGCCGCAGAAGCCTTCCGGGACATCAGGCGTCATGCGGAAATTCCTTTGATAGCGGATATTCATTTTGACCACAAGATTGCACTGAAAGTGGCCGAGTACGGCGTAGATTGTCTGCGAATCAATCCCGGCAATATCGGTCGTGAATCCAAGGTTAAAGAGGTGATTGCCGCTTGTCAGGACCGGGGTATCCCCATTCGTATTGGGGTCAATGCGGGATCCTTGGGAAAGGATTTACTCAGGAAATATCCCGAACCTAATGCCGATGCATTGGTAGAATCAGCGTTGCGCAATGTCGACATCCTCAGTCGACACCAGTTTGACGATTTTAAGGTCAGCGTCAAAGCCTCGGAAGTCTTCATGGCGGTCGAGGCATACCGAAAGCTGGCCAACCAGATCGAACAGCCATTGCACCTGGGGATCACTGAGGCCGGTGGAATTCGGGGCGGTACCGTAAAGTCCGCAGTAGGGCTCGGCATGCTGCTTATGGAGGGGATTGGCGATACCATCCGCGTCTCGCTGGCTGCCGATCCCGTTGAAGAGATTAAAGTGGGTTTTGAGATTCTAAAAAGCCTTAAGCTCCGCACGAACGGCATCAACTTTATCGCGTGTCCCAGTTGCTCTCGGCAGAACTTTGATGTGATTAGCACCATGAACGAACTGGAAAGTCGTTTGGATGATGTGCGTACGCCAATGGATGTGGCGGTCATCGGCTGTATCGTCAATGGTCCCGGAGAGGCGCGAGAGGCGGACGTAGGGCTTACAGGTGCCACGCCGAACAACTTGATCTATCTAGCTGGTGAACCTGACCATAAAGTGAGTAATCAGGATTTCGTGGATCATCTTGAGAGCGTGATTCGGGACAAAGCTCAGGCCCTCGAGGCGGCACGTGCCGAGCGAGAAGCCAATATTATTTCCAGCACACACTGATCAACTTATGACGACATACAAAGCGATACGCGGGATGGTGGATATCCTGCCTGCTGCGACACCGTTGTGGCAGTCGATGGAGACGACCGCGTTAGAGGTGCTCGCTAGCTATGGCTATGAGGAGATACGTTTGCCGGTGATTGAGTCCACCGGGCTGTTTGCGCGGTCTATTGGTGAGGTCACAGATATCGTCGAAAAGGAGATGTATAGTTTTAACGACCGCAACGACGACAGTATGACCTTACGACCCGAGGGGACGGCGGGGTGTGTTCGCGCCGTGGTGCAGCATAATCTGGCCACAACACCTCAGCGACTTTGGTACATGGGGCCGATGTTTCGCTACGAGAGACCCCAGAAGGGTCGTCAGCGACAGTTTCATCAAATCGGCGTAGAAGCCTTCGGGGTGGCGACACCGGATCAGGACGCCGAACTCATTGCCCTCAGCCGCCAGTTATGGCGAAGGTTGGGGGTTGACGATGCGCTGACGCTGGAGGTGAACAGTATTGGCTCGGCATCCGATCGAGCGCGTTATCGCGAGGCTTTGGTGGCTTATCTGTCTGATCGTCGCGAAGCACTGGACATCGATAGTCAAAGGCGTCTCCAGACTAATCCGCTCAGAATACTCGACAGCAAAAGCCCTGATACTCAGGAGATATTAGATGCTGCGCCCGCGCTTCGGGATTATCTCGATTCGGAATCTCGAGAGGAGTTTGACCAGTTACTGGCTTATCTGGAGGCCTTGGACATTCCCTATCGCATCAATCCGCGTTTGGTGCGTGGACTCGACTATTACAACAAGAGTGTCTTCGAGTGGACGACCAACGCACTGGGAGCACAAGGCACTGTATGCGGCGGTGGCCGATACGATTCTCTGGTGGAGATTTTTGGCGGTAAGCCTATGCCGGCTGCGGGTTTTGCCGTTGGTCTTGAGCGTCTTATCTTGCTCATGCAGGCGCTGGAGATTACAGTCTCGTCCCCGGCAGATCTCTATGTAATTGCCGCGGACGAGGGGACATATCGGCATACTTTGCCGCGGATGGATGCGTTGCGCAGGCAATTCCCGGATCTGAATATTGTTCAGCATCTGGGAGGTGGCAGCTTCAAGAGCCAGTTCAAGCGCGCCGATAAGAGCGGCGCTTCCTGGGCATTGGTCTATGGCGAAACAGAAGTTACCAATAATCAGGTGACTTTAAAGCCCCTCCGGAGTGAGGCAGCACAGCGCACCATCGGCGATGCAGAGTTGACAGCATTTTTGGCGGATTTTCTGGCCGAAACACAGCGCGCCTGAGCAAGGCGTCTGAGATAGGAGTGATACGTGGCAGACCATATGCAGGACGAGGCGGATCTCGAGGCGATCAAACGCTGGTGGGATGAGAACGGTAAGAGCCTGGTTGCCGCCATTATTGTGGCTGTTCTAGGTACTGTAGGCTGGCAGCAATATCAGGGTTATCAGGGGTCACAAGAGCAGGCCGCTTCGGATCTCTACGCCACCATGCTCGCGATCCAGTTGGAAGAGGGTGATGCGGCGCAGTTGGCCGCTGCTGGTGCGACGCTGAAGTCCGAGCATAGTGGATCCACCTACGCGCAATTTGCGGCTATGCTAGAGGCGCGAATAGCAGTCGAGGCCGAAGATCTTGAGCGCGCGGAGGCTTCCCTTCGCTGGGCGCTCTCGGTCGGTGATCCACATTCGGATATTGGACAATTAATCCAGTTGCGCCTTGCACGGGTAATGGCTGCGCGCGGCTCGGAGGAGGAAGCACTGGCCATTCTTGATCGGGGCGGCGATGCTTATCCGGTGGCCTATGCACAGGCTGAAGGCGACATACACCTTGCAGCTGGCAGAGCGGAAGAGGCGCTTGTTGCCTATCGCGCAGGCCGTGATACCTCGACTGAGCTCGGTGAGGTAAGCGTTGTTTTAGACAATAAAGTACGTAGTCTCGAAACTCGTATGCCTATCGACGAAGCAGAGCGCAAGGGAGAGCAAGGTTAATGCGGTCACTTTCCAGACTGATTCTCATTGCACTACTGTCTCTGACCGCGGGTTGTAGCACGGTAAAGGGATGGTTCAGTGATGACGACCTTGACCCCCGCGAGCCTGTGCAGCTACAAAAAATCAATGAGCAGGTAAAACTGAAGAGCCGTTGGTCTCGCGGCGTCGGTGATGGACAGGGCGAGGGCCTATATAAGATCAATCCGGTGCTGGTGGATAACACGCTTTTCGCCGCCTCTGCAGAGGGCGATGTTGCTGCCGTTGATGCTGAGACAGGCCGGGTCAAGTGGAAGCGCGACATGGATCTGGCGTTGTCAGGTGGAGTGGGGCATTACGGTGGATCTATATTTGTGGGTGCATCCGAAGGGCTGGTAATGAGATTGTCCGCGGACAACGGGGATGAGATCTGGCGCACCGCGGTCAGTGGGGAAGTGCTCTCCGCCCCTCAGGGCAATGGCCAATATGTCATCGCCCAAACCTATGACGGCAAGTTAATGGGCTTCGACTACGAGACCGGCGAGATACGCTGGACATATACCAGTGATGTGCCCGTCTTGACGCTTCGCGGCACCGGTACCCCGATGATCATTGGAGACAATGCCGTCGCCGGATTTGCAGACGGTAAAGTTGTGGCTATCAATGTGCGCTCGGGCAATGTCGCGTGGGAAGCTCGCGTGGCTATCCCTCAGGGTACCTCAGAGATTGAGCGTATTGTCGATATCGACGGTTCCATGGCACTGCAGGGCAGTGAGCTCTATGTGGCCAGTTATCAAGGCAGGGTTGTCGCTATTGATACCCGCTCCGGTCGTCGAATGTGGCAGCGCAACGTTTCCTCGGTATCAGGGGTTGGTGTGGGGTTTGGCAACGTCTACGTCGCGGATGATGACGGCACGGTCAGCGGTTTCCTGCGCAATGGGCAGGGAGTGCGGTGGCAAAATATCGAGTTGGGATTTCGCGAACTTTCTCGACCTACGCCGGTCAACAGTTATGTGGCCGTGGTGGATTTTGAGGGCTACCTGCATCTGCTTTCACAAGTGGACGGCACTATTGTTGGCAGAACAAAAGTGGATTCTGCGGGTGCCCGCGCCGACATGATTTCCAGCGGCAACCGGCTTTTCATCTATAGCAATGACGGCGCGCTGAAAGCTTACGACGTCGAAACGCGAAACTGATCTCATGTTGCCTGTGCTCGCTTTGGTGGGCCGCCCCAATGTCGGTAAGTCCACCTTATTTAATCAGCTCACGCGGAGTCGGGATGCTCTGGTCGCAAATTTATCCGGCTTGACTCGAGATCGACAGTACGGTCAGGGCACTATCGAGGACCGGCCGTTTATCGTCATTGATACCGGAGGAATTAGCGGCGAGGAGCACGGTATCGACGCCGCGATGGCCGAGCAGTCTATGGCGGCTATTGCCGAGGCGGATGTGGTGCTGCTCATGGCTGATGGTCGCGCCGGATTGCATAGCGGCGACGAAGCATTGGTCAGTCACCTTCGTAGCATTGGAAAACCCTTCCATCTGGTGGTCAATAAAATTGACGGCGTTGGCGAGGACATTGCCGCCAGTGATTTTTATCGTCTTGGGGTCGAGGCGGTCCATCCCATTGCAGCCACTCACAACCGGGGGATCAGGAAACTCATTACCGAGGTGCTGGCCCCATGGGCCGAAGCGGCCTCTGATGCGGCGGATCGCGCCAATCCTGATTCAATCAGGGTTGCCATTGTGGGGCGTCCCAATGTGGGTAAGTCGACTCTGGTGAATCGCATGCTGGGAGAGGATCGTGTCGTCGTTTACGATCAGCCCGGCACGACTCGGGATAGCGTTTACGTGGACTATGAGCGTCGGGGTCGTCAATACACCCTGATCGACACTGCTGGCGTAAGGAAGCGGAAAAACGTCAGGGAGGCGGTGGAAAAGTTCTCCATTGTAAAGACGCTTAAGGCGATTGCAGACGCGCAGGTGGTTATTCTGACGCTGGATGCCCATGAGGGTATCGTTGAGCAAGACCTGCATCTGTTGGGTCAGTGTATCGATGCTGGGCGTGCACTGGTTATTGCACTTAACAAGTGGGACGGTATCGACGCGGATGAACGTGACTGGATTCGTTCAGAGTTGAAACGTCGACTGCAGTTTATCGATTATGCCGATATTCATTTTATTTCGGCACTGCATGGCTCTGGTGTCGGCAAGCTTTATGGATCTATTCACGCTGCTCATGATGCAGCGACGCGCTCGCTCAGCACGCCGCAGCTCAGTCGTATCCTCGAGGATGCGGTGGCAAGCCATCCGCCTCCCATGATAAACGGCCGACGCGTTAAACTGAGATATGCCCATGCGGGGGGCCAGAATCCGCCATTGGTGGTAATTCACGGCACGCAAACTGACGCGCTGCCGGCCAGTTATAAGCGCTACCTAGAGAAAATTTTCCGCAGAGAGTTGGCGCTTCATGGAACGCCGATCCGCATCGAATTGAGATCGGGGGAAAATCCGTATGCGGGAAAACGGAATAAACTCACCCAGCGTCAGGTCCAGCGGCGGCGGCGGCTCGTGAGCCATATCAAAAAATCAGAGAAGAAAGCGCGACAAAAGAAGCGCGACAGCTAGAGCGCTTCGCCCTCGGGGTACAGTTCGGATTCGAGTTCGGTCAAACGCTTTTGTAAAATGGCGCGATCAGACGCCTGTAGATTCAGGTGTCCTACTTTACGGCGCTGACGAATGGATTTGGTATACCAATGCAGGCTGATATCGGGGGCCTGTAACATAGCAGGTGAAGGTGACCGGCCCAGCAAATTCAACATGCCGGTATAGCGAGCCGGTTGGGTAGCGCCAGGAACGACTCCGGTGAGAGCACGGAGATGGTTGCCGAATTGCGAGGTCACGCCAGCGTCCTGAGACCAATGACCGCTGTTGTGCACTCGTGGCGCGAGTTCGTTGACGCGCAAGACGCCACCTTCATCAAAGAGTTCTATCGACAGCACCCCCACATATGACCAGTGCGTCAGTAAGGTATGGGCGATAGCGTCTGCCTGTGCCGAAGTAGCTTGACTGACATTCGGTGCCGGCACCTCAGAGGTGAGCAGGATGCCTTCACGATGTCTATTCTCCGAGAGTGGGTAGGTGGCTATATCGCCACTCGTGGAACGCACGGCGATCAAGGACAGCTCTCGATCAAAATCTATGCGGCCCTCGACTACCAGATCGGGCAGCGTATCCATACTTGCTGCCAGCGTCCCCAGAGATTGGCTATCTTTGATTAGCCACTGATTCTGCCCGTCATAACCCTGTTCACAGGATTTCACGAAGGCGGGATAGCCTAATGACTCCACTGCGTCGATCAATGTTTCGGCACTGTCAACGAGGCGAAAGGGTGCGGTTGCAACACCCAGAGACTGCAACAAGTTTTTTTCTCTGCCACGGTGCTGGCAAATCCGAATCGCTTCAGGGGTCGGCGCAACCAAGCAGTAATCACAGAGAGACTCAAGCATCGGGACCGATACATGCTCTTTTTCAACAGTGACAATATCGGGTTGACCCAGAGCGGTATATAAATTGGCCCCTGACAGAGCGTCATCAAGGTGGACCACGTCACCCAGACCTCTGACACAGTCAGTGCTCTCACCAGGGTCGGCGATGAAGACGAAGTGGTGCCCCATCTCCCATCCCGCCAGGGCAAGCATGCGGGCCAGCTGGCCACAGCCGGCAATAGCGATGCGCATCAGGTGACGTCGTGGGGCACGTTGTCGGTCTGGCGCGCTCTCCATTCCTGCACCGCCTTGGACAGTTCGGTATCGGCGAGCGCCAGAATTTGTGCGGCCATCAGTCCGGCGTTATAAGCACCCGGAACACCAATCGCCTGACACGCCACTGCTACACCACGGGGCATCTGTACCATCGACAGGAGGCTATCTATTCCCTTGAGCGATTGGCTGCTGACCGGGACCGCGATGACCGGAAGGTGTGTCATCGAGGCGGCCATACCTGCTAGGTGTGCGGCACCTCCCGCACCCGCAATGATCACCTGAATGCCATTATCAGCAGCACTCTCCGCAAAAGCGACCAACCTTGCGGGCGTGCGGTGTGCAGAGACCACTCTCGCCTCGAAGGGAATAGCCAGTTCGGACAAAACGGTCGTTGCGGCTTGCATGGTTTCCCAATCGGACTGGGACCCCATGATGATGCTCACCAAGGGTTTGCTCATGGTTTGCTCTCCTGAACTATCGGCGTTTGAGCCGAATTAACGCAAGGTGCGGATTCTATGAGGAAATTCGCCCAACTTAAAGGGATGCCTGTGGCGTTGCGACGATGCGCACACAGTCTACGCATTCACAGTATGAATGATAATTATGAAACTTATTTTATTTGAAAATACAGGGTCGGTCTCTAGACTACGCGATTCGCTAGCCGGCGTCGGCTAGATACACAGAGTGATCAGGAGAAACGTCATGTCGACCTATGCAGAGACCATCAAGACATTGGAAGCCACCTGTAGCCAAGCTTCAGGGTGGTCCGATATCAGTCCTGAATACGCTGCGCGTATGCGCCTTCAGAATCGCTTCAAAACCGGTTTGGATATTGCACGGTACACGGCAAAGCTGATGCGTCAGGACATGGCCGACTATGATCAAGACCCCGCTCGTTATACGCAGTCATTGGGCTGCTGGCACGGTTTCATCGGCCAGCAAAAACTGATTTCGATCAAAAAGCATTTTGGCAATACTGATAAACGCTACCTTTATCTCTCGGGTTGGATGATTGCGGCCCTGCGCTCCGAGTTCGGCCCGCTTCCTGATCAATCGATGCACGAGAAGACCTCTGTACCTGCTCTAATAGAGGAGCTCTATACCTTTTTACGTCAAGCCGATGCCCGAGAGCTTGCGGGCCTGTTTCGCGCATTGGATGCCGCTCGCGCAGGTGGAAATGATGTCGAGGTGCAAAGCATTTTGAATCAGGTCGATCAATTCCAGACGCATGTTGTGCCGATCATCGCAGATATCGACGCGGGTTTTGGAAATGAGGAGGCGACCTACTTATTGGCACGACGTATGATCGAGGCGGGCGCCTGCGCCATTCAGGTTGAAAATCAGGTTTCTGACGAGAAGCAGTGCGGCCATCAGGATGGAAAGGTGACGGTGCCCCACGCCGATTTCATCGCCAAAATTCGCGCTATACGTTACGCATTCTTAGAGCTGGGTGTGGAAGATGGCATTATCGTCGCGCGCACGGATTCCCTGGGTGCTGGGCTTACCAAGCAAATTGCAGTGACTGCGGAACCGGGCGATCTGGGCGACCTATATAACGGTTTTCTTGACGGTGAATACATCGACAGTGCAGAGGACATAGCCAACGGTGATGTCGTAGTAAAGGCGAATGGCAAGCTCTTGAAGCCCGCGCGACTCGCTTCGGGTCTGTTCCAGTTTCAGAAGGGCTCGGGAGAGGATCGCGTGATCCTCGACTGCATTACCTCACTTCAAAATGGTGCGGATCTTCTCTGGATTGAGACCGAGAAGCCTCACGTTGGACAGATTGCCACGATGGTGAATCGTATTCGTGAAGTAGTGCCCGACGCCAAGTTGGTTTATAACAATAGTCCTTCGTTTAACTGGACGCTGAGTTTCCGGCAGCAAGTATTCGATACGTGGTCAGACGCGGGACGGGATGTCTCTGCTTATGATCGCGACGGCTTGATGGACGAGCAGTATGACGAAACCGAGCTGGGCATAGAGGCGGATCAGCGCATCCAGTCCTTCCAGCGTGACGCCGCTCGAGAAGCGGGCATCTTTCATCATCTCATTACGTTACCGACGTATCACACAGCGGCGCTGTCTACCGATAATCTCGCCAAGGAGTACTTTGGTGAGCCGGGTATGCTGGGCTATGTCGCCGGTGTGCAGCGCAAAGAAATTCGCCAGGGAATCGCCTGCGTTAAGCACCAGAATATGGCGGGGTCCGATATGGGTGACGACCACAAAGAATACTTTTCCGGTGATGCGGCGTTGAAAGCCGCTGGTGATGACAACACTATGAACCAGTTCGGCTGATCCTAAACTGAGTGGATTCGGCTGCGGGCACCTCGGTGCCCGCTCTTGCGTTTGCGGCGGTGCGCGCGCACTCTTTGACCTATGAAATGGGAAGACACTGAGCGGCAGGTGTGTTCGGTTGCCAGAGCATTGTCTGTGCTTGGCGAGCGTTGGACTTTGCTCATTATTCGCGACGCTTTTCGCGGTACGCGCCGATTTGACGATTTTCAAGCCAGTCTGGACATCACACGCCATCGGCTCTCTGAGCGACTCAAAAAATTGGTTAGCGCGGGCGTCCTGACCCGTGTTCCCTATCAGGAGCGGCCGGTGAGATACGAATACCGCCTCACCCGGAAGGGCTTGGCTCTGTATCCGATATTGATGACACTCAGCCAGTGGGGCGACGACTGGATGGATGATGGTAACGGGCCACCCCAATATTATCGCCACAGTGTCTGTGGCAAGACCACCCGCCCCGTGCTTACTTGTGATCAATGCGGAGATCCACTGCGTCCTGAGGAAGTATCTCCGCAACAGGGCACTGTCCTCAGCAGTTATGTCACACACCTGAAATCCACCGGAGAGGCCCTGCCCTCCGAAGGTGAACTAGCGCGAGCAGCGTCGCAATATTGGCAGGCACACATCAAGGAGTTGTCATGAACGAGCAGACAAATCAGCTGATCATGAATGCCGATTTGGCTGAGATGCCTGAATCCAGCCTATCCCCCGAGGTAGAACAGCTGCAGCGCAAACAGCGGTTAGCCGCGGCTTTGAGGATTTTCGGTAAGTTCGGATTTGACGAGGGAGTGGCAGGGCACATTACCGTTCGTGACCCCATCGACCCAGACACCTTTTGGGTTAACCCAATGGGTCGATCTTTCAAATTGGTATCGGTATCTGATCTCATACGTGTAAGTCACAGTGGCGATATTGTGGAGGGGAAAGGTCTGCTCAACGGGGCGGCGTTTACCATTCATAGTCATATCCATATGGCCCGCCCTGAGGTGACAGCGGCCGCTCACGCCCACTCGGTCTACGGTAAAACCTGGTCTTCGCTCGGAAGACTGCTTGACCCCTTGACCCAGGATGCCTGCGCTTTTTACGCGGATTTGGCGTTGCTTGATGACTATACGGGCGTGGTCGTGTCTATGGGTGAGGGCGAGCGCCTTGCTGAAGCACTCGGCGACAAGAAAGCAATCGTACTCAAAAACCATGGTCATCTCACGGTGGGTGAGTCGGTTGATGAGGCGCTATGGTGGTATGTGACCTTCGAAAGAAGTTGTCAGGCGCAATTGATGGCCGAGGCGGCGGGGGATCCTTGTCCGATTCCGCACGAAATGGCACTCCATACGGCCGGTCAGGTGGGGAGTACTTTGGCAGGGTGGTTCAGTGCACAGCCCTTGTTTGACGTGATCATGGCAGAACAGCCCGACCTGTTGGAGTAAGAAGCCAGAGTGGCGTGCCTTAGGTGGTCAATAGTGGCTTACCCGAGCGTAATTGCTGTCGGTCGAATGCCCGCCACAGTGCGACCAACACCAGGAGTTCGATGACAACGAGCAGCCAGTGCAACGCCACCACCTGCTCAGTGCGATCCTCCATATTGGCGCCGCTGGCCAGCGCGGAATAGATGGCCCATGCCGCCGCCATGCCCAGGAGATATCCCGCCTGCTTCGCGATATCCAGCTTCCTGAGCTGATCTACCGAGACCATGAGCAGTGTCTCGCAACGCACCAGATAGCTGCCCAAAGAAAAAGTGAGCTGGTAGCCGATATACACAAACAGCGCCAGTGGTAATTCCACTGGCAAAGCGAGCACCGCCACGACGCCACTGAGCGTTACCAGTTCTACCAGCAGCGACAGATAAAAGAACCATCCCACTGCAAGGATGCGATGGTACTGGGTTGCGACAACCAACGTGCCGATGGCAAGACCGATACCTCCGGCAGAGAACACGGCGGGAGAGAGGGGCGTGTAGAGCACAAATACAGCGCCTACCGATAATCCCAGAAACAGTGAGTTTAAAAATTTATATTGGATGAACCGCCCTGTGCGGAGAGCGGGATGAGACGGCATGGTTAGTAGTCCACACCCAGGCGCGCCCGGATGCCTGCGCGATAGGCATGTTTGATTTCCTTGACCTCGGACACGGTATCCATGATTTCGCGCAATGCCTGCCCACCTCCGCGCCCAGTGACAACAACGCTTTGTGAGGCTGGACGCTCGGTGATCCCCGATAACACCTCTGCCTCGGGCAAATAGTCAAAAGCAAGCATATAGGTCAGCTCATCTAAGACCACCAGATCGTAGCTGGGATCGCTGAGCATCGTAGTCGCGTGTTCCCACGTGTTGATGGCGGCGGCAATATCTGCCTCTCGATCTTGTGTGTCCCAAGTAAAGCCCGTGCCCATTTGGTAGAGCGCCACACCAGGCAGCTGCTCTTTCACAAAAATCTCTTCGCCAGACGCCTGAACGCCCTTGATAAACTGCACGATACCCACTTTTTGCTGGTATCCAAGCGCGCGTATCACCATTCCAAACGCAGAGCTGGTTTTACCTTTGCCATCGCCCGTGAGTAATACCGCAACACCACGCTCGACATCCGCCTTGGCGATACTGTCGTCCACCGCGGCCTTCTGTTTTTTCATGGCGTTTTTATGCCGAGTATTCTTATCCATAACAAACCCCTATAGGGAAACCCGAACCCCCGCATAGGCGGTTAATCCCGGCATGCGGTAGCCGGGGACCTGTTGATTAGTCTCGTCCGTGAGATTCAGTACTCTCGCTTCTAACGACCAACGAGGCGTGACGGCCCAGCGCGCTGTCAGGTCGAGGGTGAGGGTGGTATCGATTGGCGTCAAGAAAGGATCAACGGCTTTGCCAGTGTGCCGCGCTGTCAGTCTGGCGGTCCAGTGTGATTGGTCCCAAATGAGACTAATTCGGCCCGTCTCTTCCGGGCGATAAGGGCGTTGCCGCCCATTCTGTTGCGCCGTGTCGTTCCAGGTGAAATTACCCTCTAATGCTAACCGCTGCGACAGCGCCACACTGCCTACGAGCTCGATTCCTTCAGAGGTGCTCTCGCCCTCAGTTTGCAAGTAGCCGCTGTAATTCGCCATATCATAGATAATTTCATTTTCAATTTGCTGGTCGAACCAAATCACTTCTACCGTGGCATCACCAAGCAAGCCAACGAGACCGACCTCCCATCCCTCTGACTGTTCTTCTTTCAGTGGTGCAAGCGTGGCAGGTGGGTAGGCAAAAGGACCGGTGTTATAGGCGATCTCATATAAGCTCGGTGCCCGGAAACCGGTGCCAATCGCGCCACGAAGAGACCATTGATCGAGGCCCGGTAGGGTCTGTCGGGCGCTGACGCGCCAGCTGTCATGCTCACCAAAATCGTCGTTGTCATCGCGCCGCCAGCCAGCGGTGATCACGCCATCGAGCCATTGCTGCTGAATCTCAAGATAAAGACCGGTGTTGTCGCGTTCTCTTCCCGTGGCCCCATCATCCAATTTTTGCCTTTCTTCTTCTGCGCCGTAAGTGATGCGTGTATTAGGCGAAGCCCGCCAAGTTCCTAATAAAGACAGCGCATTAATCTCTCCGGTCGTTCCGAAAGACAGCAGCCCGGCCGAGAAGAACGCGCGCTCCGTATCACTTGAAGCCGCACTGAGTTCTAGCGAATGAGCGTCTTCCTCATAGGCCAGCGCCGCACGCCAGGCCTGCTGCTCATAGCGATCGTCGCAGTCATTGAGCAGGGCGAAAGTGACGGTGTCATAGCAACTGTCGTACTCGTTGTCGCCATCAATGTCGGTTGCTGAGACCTTGATGGACCAGGCGTCTGTGAGTCGAAAGTCGACTGCGCCGTGCACGGTCGTATTGTCATAGCCGTCTCGATCGGGATTGATATTGTCACTGTCCCGAGCGTTAATCCCCTCGGATTCGAGCGTTGCCACCGACAGCGTGCCGGTGATCTGTTCGCCGGCGTAAGTGCCTTTAATGGCAGCGTGGCCAAACTCATTGCCGCCGATCTCGACCGAGGCATCGACACCTGTAGTGGCAGCCTGGTCGATGGTGGACATCAAAACGACACCGCCAGCGTCAGCACCCCATAACAAACCTTGTGGTCCGCGCAGAATTTCCACCCGGGTCAATTCACTACTGAGTATGTGTTCAATACGAGGGCTGATTTGCGGTGAGGAAGGGTCTGCGACATTAATCCCATCCAGCACAATCCGCGTTCTAAAGCCTTCTTCGCCTCTGATGCGGACTGCCGCAGCTTTGCCAAATCCGCCATCCATTGTCACCGTGACGCCAGGTTGTGTATCGAGCAGCGATCCTAAATCGGGATATCCGAGAGACAAAATATCGTCTTGATCCAAGACGCTAACAGACACGCCGACTTGATGTGATAGATCAGCCACTCGGGATGCAACAATGACGGTTTCCTCGATCGCAGCGGGCGTTTCGTTTGTCTGAGCGATCGTGTTGCCGGTCAGGCAGAGACTCAATGGCAGCGCCAATAATTTGCTCATGAGCCGCGAGCTAGCCTGTCGACGCTGCCAGTAATAGCTGCGGAGGTTTTGTGAGGAGGGTGTATGTTGCGATCGACCCGTCATGTTGAAGCATCCTTGATATCTGGACTCGCGTCGACGCGAACCCAGCCATTCACCGTGACAAGGAGAAGAGGGAGCCAGACAGGAGACGTCCGATAGAGCACAAAAACATGCACCCAGAAGACGCGACCTTAAAGGAGCCCTCCGCTCCACATTTTGAGGTTTCGTCAGGCAGGTATCGGGCTCTCACAGAAGTGATGACCGTTGCGGGGGCAGCGCCGGACTTGATTGCATCTCACCGGACTTCCCTTTTAACCTACCCAGATCGATAAATCGGCAGGCACCTGACGGGGCGGACAATACGCTTACCTCGCAATGGGGTCAATCGTCTGGGGTGTTAATATCCTCGGATGGCATTATCGACAATCGAGAGCTCGCCCACCCCGGCGCAGCGCGAGCGCATTGCAACGCTGCTGGGTCGTGAGCCTCGCGGCTTGAGAGCGATTGCAGTGGCCGATACTGACGGCGAACCCATCGTCATTCGGGTCGCTTCGGTTGTGGAGCAAAAACCTTTTCCTACCCTCTATTGGCTCATCGGTAGGAATTTGTCTTTGCATATCGATCGCCTAGAGGCCGCCGGTTGGATCGCACGGTTGCAAGCGCAGGTGAATCAATCCGAGGCACTGCAAAACGCAATGCGCGCCGACCACGAGCGACACAGAATTGTCCGGAACGGGTTTCTCACCCTCGAGGAGGCTCAGTTTCTCGAGCAGCGCGGTATGCGAGCGGCACTCGATGAGAGAGGCATTGGCGGCATCACCGAATGCGATAGAATCCGCTGTCTTCACACTTGGTATGCGGCGCATCTGGTGAGCCCCAACGCGATCGGCGCCTTGGTCGATGAGCTATTGGCAGATGGTGAATACTTGGGCCTAGTCTAGGCGCTGCGCGGTGGTATGCTTCCGCGCCTGTTTAGTAAGGGATCAGCAAAGGATCATTCATGTCAGCCAATATAGACGATCTCCGTATTCGCAATCTTCGGGAGCTACTCACGCCAGAGGCGCTGATAGCAGAAATGCCAGCCAGTCCTGATCTGGCGCAGCACGTGACCGACGCGCGGAGTGCCATTCAAGCGGTGCTGAATCAATCTGATGATCGGTTGGTAGTAGTGGTGGGGCCTTGCTCTATCCATGACCCCGTCGCAGCAATGGATTACGCCCGGCGTTTGAAAACAATCGCTGAGCAAGCGGCAGGTGAGCTAATGATTGTCATGCGCGTTTACTTTGAAAAACCGCGCACTACTGTGGGGTGGAAGGGCTTGATCAATGATCCCCATCTTGACGACTCTTTCGATGTGACGGAGGGGTTAAGACGGGCTCGTAAACTATTACTGGATATCAATGCGCTGGGCCTGCCTACGGCAACTGAATACCTCGATCTTATCTCGCCGCAATATATTGCCGATCTGATCAGTTGGGGCGCTATTGGTGCGCGAACGACAGAAAGTCAGAGTCACCGGGAGCTCGCAAGTGGCTTGTCCTGCCCGGTCGGTTTCAAGAATGGTACCGGCGGGAATATTCAGATTGCGGTAGATGCCATTGGTGCCGCACAAAACTCGCATCACTTTTTGTCAGTGACCAAGGGGGGGCAGTCCGCTATTTTTGAGACAGAGGGGAACCCTGATTGCCATCTGATTTTGCGCGGTGGCCCCCAGCCTAACTATGATATGTTCTCCGTAGATGACGCCTGCGCGGCATTGGTGCGGGCGGGGTTGCAAGAAAGTATTATGATTGACGCCAGTCATGCAAACAGCCGAAAACAACCTGTGCTACAAATGGCGGTAGCGCAAGATATCGCGACTCAGGTAAAGCGCGGGGACCGACGTATTATCGGGCTGATGCTGGAGAGCTTTATCGAGGCGGGTCGGCAGGATGTGAAGAACAAAGACGAGCTGGTTTATGGAATGAGCATTACTGACCCCTGTATGGACTGGCAGCAGACTGTTGAAACACTGCATTGTTTGGCAACCGCAGTTACTCAACGACGAAATGCGACCTGACGACATGAACCGCGCCGCAACCCTCAAGTTCACCGCCGTGCTGTGCCAATGGTTTATGGCGGTCATTTTGGTTACTGGCCCGATGCCGGCATTTGGGCAGGATGCTTTGGATGAGGAGTCCTTTGACCCAAAGAAAAAGACAATCGCCGAACTTTCCGAAGAACTCTCCAGAGAGATCGAGTCCCTACGGCAGTTTGAGTCATACCCTCTCCCCGAAGCGTTTGAGAGCCGCAGAACATTCGAAGCGCGTCGAGACGAGAAAACAATCAAGGTGATCAAGCACATTACCTCGCTTGCGGAAAGTGTGCTCGCCCTACCAGAGGATGCGCCGGAAAGAGAGACGTTAAAACAACTGATGGTCACAGGCGAAGACGACATTAAACTGACCCTCGTCGAGCGATT
Organism: Luminiphilus sp.; assembly: GCA_016779445.1. Lineage (GTDB taxonomy): Bacteria > Pseudomonadota > Gammaproteobacteria > Pseudomonadales > Halieaceae > Luminiphilus. Next base: position 34,163 of record JADHNP010000015.1, read on the forward strand.
CAATAGTCTCACGCAACGTCTAAACGAGTCTTTAGGTCGCCAGGCCGACTTGTCCGGTGTAAAGCTGATGAGCGAGGAGGCCTTCTCTGAGTTACTGGACAAGTACCGGTTGTCTTACCTGGGACTCGCTACCGAACAGGTCTTGGTCCTTGAAAAATTGGGTATGGGGGACGACATATCGCGGGAAAATGTCGTCAGAATACTCAAGATTTACGGTGAGGAACTGGTGGGCCTTATTCATATCCATCACCACGCACTTGAGTTGCTGGCGGCGCGACAGCTTGTGGATGGGACCGATAGCCTTCTGGTGCAATCAGCTCAATTTGAAGTTAAGAGACTGGACTTAGCCGTCGCGCGGCTCTCAGGCGTTGTCGCGATGCTGGAGCGAATGGGCGATGATACCCTCGCTATGCGTCGAGTCTTGATTGAGAAAAGTGGTGGTTTCGCTTTGTCGTTGGTTGATGCTGCGATCCTTAACGTGGTGTTGGCCGAAACCCAGGACAAGCTAATGGACTGGTTGCGCACAAAAGGGGCGAGCACGTTTTTCTCGATCTCCTTATTCATTGGTATTCTTATTTTGGCGCGCTGGTTATCGCGCTTGACCAGTCGCGTTACTGAGCGCGCGCTGCGACACTCAGATCAATCTATCTCACGGCTGTTAAAAGAAACCCTTATCTCCATGGCGGGAACGGTGGTGTTCCTCATTGGCGTATTGGTGGCGTTGGCGCAGGTTGGGGTATCGGTCACTCCGATGATTGCCGGTCTTGGGGTGGTGGGCTTCATCGTGGGTTTTGCGCTTCAGGATACGCTCAGTAATTTCGCCTCTGGGGCGATGATTTTGGCGTATCGGCCTTTCGATACTGGCGATTTCATCTCCGCAGCGGAGGTCGAAGGGACGGTGCTCAAAATGAACCTTGTTAATACGACGATCGTGACCATCGAAAACAAAGTGCTGATTATTCCTAACAGCAAAATCTGGGGCGGCGTCATTATGAATATGACGGGTCAGAGGTTACGCCGTACGGATATTATTTATCGCGTCAGTTATTCGGACGATGTCGATTTAGTGCAGCGCGTTCTGGAAGAACTGATCGAAGCCGACGCGCGATGGCAAAGCGACCCGGAGCCATTGGTGAGACTCAAGCAATATAGCGAGTCATCGATCGACTTTATGGTGCGTGCCTATGCCGAGCGCGACGAATTCTGGGAGGCAGTATGGGCGCTTAATAAATCCGTGAAAAACCGTTTTGATGCCGAAGGCATTACGATTCCCTTTCCCCAACGTGAGGTGCACACCACCGCAGTGGCGACAGCCTGATCTCTCCTAGCCTTGGGTGGGGCTTAGCTCAATACGTCCACGTAATGCCTGTGGACAGTTGATAGTCGCTTTTCTCCAAACTTTTATCATCTTGAGTTCCCGCGGTGTCGAGGTCGACACGCGCATTGATAGTCCAAAAGAAACTATTGAACAGCTCCCAATTCAACATGAGATTAAGATCGCCCCTCACCCTCTTTGAGTCCGTTAGCGAGGGATAGGCGTTACCTACCAGAGAAATATCCATATCTCGATCGCTAAAATGATAAAGGTGCCACTTTAGATTCAAAAATAGCTCGGCATCGTTACAGGTTACGAGGTTGGCGTTACCCAGTGTGTTGGCTAGCCCAGTATCAAATGTGCCCGGTGCAATAAAAGAGGCGGCATCATCGCTTTGTTCGTCGCATGACACCCGTTTCTCTCGCACGCCTTGTATACCGGCGGACATTGCCAGCTCGTGCCCCAGCTCTTCAATGAAATATCGGCCAAGCCCAAACCCCAGCGATCCTCGTTGATCAACCCCCAAGGCTTCATTAGATGAGTAGATCGCATTGAGCACGCGATAAGATTGTGACGCTTTTTTGCCACGCTGCATCCAAAATTCGCGATAAAGCGTGATATTGGAGCTTTTAGTGGATTGTTCAATCGTGCCCTCGTCACTGGTGCTCTTGGTCTTGCTCTCGTCAAAGCGCAGGTTGAAGCCAGTGCGTCCGTTCCTTACGTCATAAGTGCCTCTCGCCTGCAGGATCAGTGTGAGGGCAGTGGGGTCGGCCTGAAACTGTGTGCTTAAACTAAGATCAAGTTTGTCCGCCAGTTGCTCTTCTATCGAGCGGATTTCCACCACATCGATAGTGACAAGTGTTCGCTCCTTTCCGTGCGTGCTAAAGATCAGCTCGCCGGCCACCTCGGATGATGAGAAACGCCCGTAAAGACGCTCCCCATCCTCTAAGCGCACCTCGTAAAGATACCGGCTATCAATCTGATGCACGTCGCGCCACTTGATTTGAATCATGCCGGCGTAATCGGTGTTTAACGACAACTTCCCAGCGGTCATAGAGTCAACGGCGCCCGTGAGCTGATCACCGTTTTGAACAGTGATAACGTCGGTTTTGGAATGAGCTGATACTTGAGAGGTTTGCATCAGCGCCAGGAGTAAGAGGCTGCAGCACGTCAGTCTACATGTGGCACGCATGACGGATATCTCTACCAATTTTGAGAAACTTGTTAAGTTGGACTAGCTGGAACCCATCTGACAAAAGCATAATTTATTACCATCATAATCACGAACATAGCCGCCGTAAAAGACGTTGGGCACTCTCTCGCCGGGTGGGCCATCACAGGTCGCACCCAGCTCCAGGGCTTTCTCATACATTGCGTCGCAGGCTTCTCTGCTACCGGCACGAATCGCCACCATGGTCCCGTTGCCGGCACTGGGTGGTTGCTCGTCATACGGTACGCAAATCGCCAGCATGGGATTGTCCATGTCTTTGCCATAAAGCGCTATACGCTCAGTGCCCATGACATAGTTGGCGCCAATGACCCCCAATAGTGCCGCATAAAAAGCGTTTGCCTGTTCAAAGTCGGAAACGCCTAATGTGGTGTAAGCCAGCATAAAAACCTCCTTAGTTGATTACCGTTTCTAAACTGCTCCCGTTGGAGTGCAGTGCAACCCGCGAACCGCGCGGAGCTTATCTTTAGGGCGACAGGATAACCAGATTTGGGGGTATGGTGTCACCTAAAGAGCGCGTATTCTGTGAGTCCCTGAGAATGTTGCGGATTGCCGATGGAGCCTTTGCTCACCGCCTTGATTGTCGTCGTCTTGATCCTGACGTTGATTTTTAGCCGCGCGGCGCCTGCGCTGGTATTCACTTCAGCCATGGCGGCCTGCGTGATGGTGGGTAGTATCGAGTTACAGACAGTGCTGGATAAGGCCACTAATCAGGGATTGATTACGCTCATCCTGCTGATTCTGGTATCCATTGGGCTAGAGCGCTTGCCCTGGCTGATAGATTTGGCCCAAAGCACAGTGCGCCGGTCCCTGCCAAGGACGTTACTCAATCTATCAGGTATGACGATGCTGTTCTCGGCATTCGTCAACAATACGGCAGTCGTCGCGACACTAGCAGGTGCGCTCCGAAAAAACCCGTATCACGCCCCCAGTCAACTCCTGTTGCCCGTCTCTTACGCCGCCATTTTGGGCGGCACCCTCACCCTCATTGGCACTTCGACGAATCTGATTGTCAGTAGCTTTTTGGAGGACGTCACCGGTGAGGGGATTGCATTTTTTGCATTTTTACCCGTTGCACTGCCGGCTGCCCTCGCGGGGTTAATAGCGGCGCTGGTGATGCACCGCGTGTTGCCGGCAGTTGATCAGCCAGATATCCGAATCAACGAGTTTTTGATCGAGATGGTCGTTGATGAAAATTCGCAGTTGATCGGCAACACGATTGCCGAGAACGGGCTTCGTGACTTGGGTGATTTGTTCCTGGTGGAGTTGGTTCGCGATGGGCGATTACTAACACCCGTTTCGCCTGATGAACGATTGGCGACGGGTGACCGTCTGATCTTCTCGGGCGATGTCTCGAGAGTGGGCATGCTCGAGCGCTTCCATGGGCTCCGATCTTTTGCTATCGACGAAGGCCTGCTGGGTGCCAATCTCACTGAGGTGATACTGCTGCCAGGGTCCACCATTCTGGGCAGAACCATCAAGGAGTGTGATTTCCGATCTCGTTTTGACGCAGCGGTGGTGGGTTTGCGCCGGGATGGCGAAAGGCTCTCGGGACGTCTCGGCGATATTGCCCTACGGGCGGGCGATTCACTGATGCTGGCGGTGGGAAGGGATTTTTTAAAGCGCGGCAATCTCAGCCGCAATTTTCTGATCATCGACAACGACGTTGTCAGTCACCGATTGCCGCTCAAAAAAAGCCTACCGATTAGCCTGGGGTTGGTGGCAGCCATTACAGGCTCGGTCCTCGGCTGGTTCCCTTTGGTGAACGGCTTGATGTTCCTGCTGCTTTTTATGTTGGCGCTGGATTTGTTTAGCGTTGCCGAACTGCGTCGACGCTTCCCCTTTGAAATTTGGGTGATTGTCGCCTCGGCGCTTGCGGTCGCTCAGGCAGTCATAGATTCTGGATTGATGGCGTTAATGATGGACCAGTTATCCCCTGCGATTGCCAGCGTTTCCCCGTTCATGATGTTGCTTTGTATTTATGTTCTGACGCTCGTGTTAACCGAGTTGATGACTAACAATGCGGCGGCGGCACTCATGTTCCCGCTAAGCTATGCGCTAGCGACCAGCGCCGGGTTGGCGCCTATGGCTTTTGTGATGGCGGTGGCGCTTGGGGGGAGTGCTTCATTCCTGACGCCCTTTGGTTACACAACCAATCTGATGGTTCAGAATTTGGGCGGCTATACCCGTAGTGATTACATTCGCTTTGGGTGGTTGGTATCGCTCGCTTTTTCGTCTGTGGTGATGTTTCTGTTACCGCGGGTTTTCCCTCTTCAATAGCGGCAAAAAAAGGTTGGCGAAACAACGCAGTTGAAGCCTGCGTCAAATCGCCGATAATCTCTTCATGGTCAGATTGTCATGCTAAAACACTCGGAGCTGCTCAACGCGGCCGATCGCGAGCGCAGTGACTGGCGGGCGTGGTGGCTAGTGATGTCGAACTGGGCTGCCATCATTGCGCTGCTGGTTTTGGCTGGTTTGTATCCGAGTATGCTGACAATATCGCTGCTGTGGGTGGTACTGCCAGGACGCCAGCTGGGGCTATCGGTACTGATGCACGAGGCAGGCCACGGCACCCTTTTTTCGACTCGTGGCCTCAATCACTGGGTGGGGCAGTGGCTGTGTGCATTACCTACGTTGAATGATCTGCCTAGCTACGCCGCTGCGCATCTCAACCACCATCGACTCACGGGAACACCTCAGGATCCCGATCTGGCTAACTACCGAGCGTATCCAGTGGATGGTCGCAGTTTTCGACGTAAGGTAATACGCGATCTCACCGGCCAGACGGGCGCTAAATTGGTAGTTGGCGCCGTTAAAGGCGGGCTATCTCATTTTTCAGGTCAGGCAGCGTCGGGCGATCGGCTGCTGTTTTTTAAGCAAGTGCTTGTGCAAGCCGCGCTTGCACTGATTCTGATGCTGCTGGGCATAGGCTGGACCTGGTTGCTTTGGTTTGCCACGTTTATGACGTCGTACATGTTGGTGACTCGTTTGCGTCAGATTGCCGAGCACGCTGCCGTGCCTGATGCCAATGACCCTGATCCCCGAATGAGCACTCGCACCGTCATCGCGCCAGCTTGGCAACGTTGGTTACTGGCGCCACACGGTGTCAATTTCCATCTCGAGCATCATCTTTTGCCCGGGGTACCCTGTTATCACCTACCGGCCTTTCGGGCGCGACTAGTCGAAATGGGGTGGCTTGATCGTGTGCCGGTGTTCAGTGGATACCCCGAGGTCTTTGCCCATGCGGTGCGCCGCGGATGACTTTTTCGCCTGATCAGTGGGTTGAGGCCCACTTGGGGCCTGTCGCCGAAATTCTCTCCTCGATGGTGTTTTACGCCATCACCGTGGCAGGTACCGAAGTCCCGCTGATTGTCATATGGACCTCCCTTGCGGCCTTGTTTTTTACCTTTTATCTCCGCTTTATAAATGTCAGAGCACTAGGCCTTGCGATTCGCCATGCGAGGGGCGATTTTTCGGATCCCAACGCCCCCGGCGAAATCAGCCACTTCAAGGCTGTTTCCACTGCGGTTTCGGGAACCGTAGGAGTGGGCAACATCGGTGGTGTTGCGGTGGCGATATCGCTGGGGGGGCCGGGTGCGGCATTTTGGTTGTTCATCGCAGGCTTATTGTCGATGTCTACCAAGCTGGTGGAGTGCACGCTGGGCGTTAAATATCGTCGCCATAACGCCGATGGCTCGGTCTCGGGTGGTCCCATGTTTTACATGGAAAGCTATTTCCGAGAGCGAGGCTGGCCCTTGCTCGGAAAGGGCTTTGGCAGTTTTTATGCCATTGCGTTGGTGATTGGCTGTTTGGGTATTGGCAATATGTTTCAATCGAATCAGGCCTTTGCCCAGGTATTGGTTATTACCGGTGGACAGGAGTCGTGGCTGGTTGACCGCGGCTGGGTGTTCGGACTCGCGCTTGCCGGGGTCATCGCCGCTGTCATCATTGGCGGCATTCGCTCCATCGCCAACGTAGCTGCCGTATTGGTGCCCGTGATGGGAGTGCTTTATCTCATCGCTAGTGTGGTCGTCATTGGCCTCAGCGCCGAGCACGTTCCCGCCGCGCTGCAACTCGTATTCTCTGAGGCATTCACCGGGCAAGCGGCGTCTGGAGGGTTATTGGGCGCTATGGTGATCGGTTTTCAGCGAGCACTTTTTTCCAATGAGGCTGGTATCGGGTCGGCATCGATTGCCCATGCCGCGGTGAAAACCGAGGCGCCGGCCTCCGAGGGGATCACGGCCTTGCTGGAGCCCTTTATCGATACTGTAGTGATCTGTTCACTCAGTTCATTGGTGATTCTTACGACTGCCATTCCCCAGGGCCTGATGGGATCGGGGTTGGCCGGCATTGAACTCACTTCGGCCGCTTTCGCCTGGCACTTTGACTGGGCGCCTTATGTCATTGCCGTAGCCGCTTTGCTATTTGCTTTTTCCAGCGCGCTGGCCTGGTCTTACTACGGGCTAAAGGGCTGGACTTATCTGGTTGGTGAGGGTCGCATACGCGGGCTGATATTCCAGATGATCTTCTGTGTGTTCATTGCCCTGGGATGCATGCTTGAGTTGCGCGCGGTATTGGACTTCTCCGATGCCATGACCTTCATCATTGCGCTACCTAATATTTTAGCGCTGTATCTGTTTGCTCCTCTGGTGAAAAAAGAGGTGTCGCAATATCTGGAGCAGATCCAAGCCAGCGATGACGCGCATCAGTAAGGTCGATCACCCTCACTAACAACCCGGTGTAGCCTTCGGGTGGCGGGAAAAAAATCATTCACCGGCTTGTGTTGGGTACTTCGATTGTCCCAAATCACCATGCTGTTGGGTTGCCAATTGAAGCGGCAGGTGAACTCTGGGAGGGTGGCGTGACGCCATAGAAACTGCAGTACCTCTGAGGACTCCAACATTGGCAAGCCCTCGATATGGGTGGTGAAAAGCGCGTTGACGAAAAGCACTTTTTTACCTGTCTCGGGGTGTGTTTGTATCACCGGATGACGCACTGGCGGATTGGCGGCTACGGCTTCGTTGAGACGCTCCCGGCCACCGCGCTCAGTCAGACTTTCCTTAAATCCGTGACTGAAATCATGGACGGCAATCAGATCCTCCAGGTACTGCTGCATTCCTTTCGACAGCCCCTGATAGGCGGCGGTCATGCTCGCAAAAAGCGTATCGCCGCCAATTTCTGGGATTGTCATGCCTCGTAATACCGTGACAGATGGCGGGTGCGGTCGAAATGTCATGTCGGAGTGCCAAACCTCGATCTTGGAGGGATTTTCTGCCGTGCTCTCCAGAATCATCACCTCGGGCAACCCTTCGACCGTACTGTAGGCCGGATGCGTTTGCAGTGGGCCGAATATTTCAGCCAATTGCTTTTGGGCAACAGGTTCGATCATCTGATCACGTAAAAACAGCACCTCATGCTCATTGAGGAGGTCACGCAGGGTAGTAGCCAGTGCGGTATCAATACCGTCACTCAGGTTGATTGCCCGCAATTCGGCGCCCAATGCCCCGGCTATTCGTTTTACCTGCATCGCCACCGCTCCTGTTTATCACCATCCAATCTTGTCGCCGAGTAATTGTGCTCGCCAGTGATGTGGCAGTGCAATAGCCCACTTGGCAGACTGAAGCGGATGGCTGATGCATTCCCAGCCATCAAAACCTGCTCGCTATCGATAGATAACGATGATGTGATCTTTTTATTTACAGGAGTTTCGCAATGAGAAAATGGATTTTCGCTACTGGCCTGATGGGGGCCCTTGTTTTGCAAAGTAATGCGGCGTCTGCGGCTTTGCCGACTGACACCGTTACAGACAGTGATTATATACGTGCCGCGACCATGCAGTGGGCTCAAGCGCCTTTACCTGACGAGCGCTCAGCCGCTGTGTCCTTCCTCGAAGCCGCGCAATTACGGGGTCGGTTACTGCCTCTCGTATTGGGCATTGCGACGCTTGACCTGGCGCTGGCCACTTTTTATTGGGGTGTCTATGTGCCGTATTATGCTGATCAGGAGCCTGCGTATGATCATGATGGGGCATGATGCGGTACCGCCCTGTGAAGAGAACCCCGTTCAGGTGCTCCAAAAAAAGCTTGATACCGAAGCCAGACGTCAAGTGCGGGAGCGTTACTTCGCCTGGCGAATTATTCCGTTGCTCGCGTTATGGGCGCTAGCGGTGGCACTGGTCAAGGTGGTGGCCCTAGACGCGATTCCAATGGGCGTCGCGCTCACGATCTACTTCGTGGGCGCGGCAATCTGTGTAATGTGGTTGTCTCGCCAAGCCAGGCAACACAGCCTCGAGCGCTAGTGGCAAAACTATGCTCTTACTCTCTTGCGAGACTCCGTGCCAGATGTGCGGCGCGGGGTGTCGTTGTGGGCGTGTTGCTAGCCATGATGGTGGCGCCGATCGCGGCAGCGCAACCGGTCCGGGCACCGGCGCAGCCACCCGTTGCTCAGATCAACCGATTCGACTGTGGTGCGGCGGCGCTGGCTACCGTGCTAGCGTTACGAGGAGGGCGCGACGTAACGCCTCGGGCATTG
>JADHNP010000084.1 GCA_016779445.1 Luminiphilus sp.
GGCAGGCGCAGCACGCAAGACGAGACCTTTGGCAATTATACGCCGCTACACCCTGATGCCGCAGTGTCTGACGCACCGGCAACCGCCGCACACGGCGATGCACTGTGGGTGGTATGGCACGCCAAAACCGCAGACGCGGGCCGCGGTATTTACCTCAGCACCAGCGACGATGGCGGTGCCTCATTGAGCCCGCCCGAGCGGATGTCGGATATCCAAGGCACCGCCGCCTTCCCGGCAATCGCGCTAAACGAGCGCGAGGCCATTATCGGCTGGGAAACGGGTGGCCAAATCGTCGCCATGCGCAGAGCGCGCACGCAAACCGTGGCGCAGCACGAACAATAAAAAGAGACCCACACCATGAAACGATCTTTAACGCGCTTTATCACCCGAGCTGTCTGTATTGGCCTCTCGGCCCTGCTCTGCCTGCCCACTTACGCCGCAGACCCCCAGGGCATGCCTGATCTCAGCGACCCGGAACAACTGCTAGATGCCTACATTCGCACCGTGGGTGACACCTCGGGCAAAGAGGTGCTGCTGTATGCCTCGGTAGTGGTGATTGGCATGCACCCTGGCGAAAAGGGTCAGAAACTGTTTGGCCTTGAGGTGCTGGGCGCGAGCCGCTTCTTACCCATTGAGGATGGCTACCAGCGACTGCACCGCGAGGTGGGGCTCTACACCGATCTGCAAACCGGTGAAGTATTAGACCGCTGGGACAACCCGTGGTCGGGCGAGTCGGTAGAAGTGATTCATATCCAGAACGACCCGGTGAACTTTCCCTTTACGGTGGAGACCCAGCGCGGTCCTTACCGGGTCAAGTTTGATGATCTGGGGCATACCATTGGCTTTCATCGCCAGATACCGCTGCGCTACCCCAACCCGTTGCCCAAAGCCCAGTACCCCAAGCACACGGCCAATGACTGGTACGAGGCCGCCGAGCTCTTTAATAGCTTTGTGACCAAGGCCGATCTGGCTGATCGCAGTAAAACCTCGCTACCCGAGGTCGGCACCTGGTCACGCACCGGGCCCTGGCTACCGTGGATGGAAATGGCAGACCGACCCGGCTACCTGCTGTATCACGGGCGCAGTGTGAAATTGATGAACGGTTTGGATGATCTCCGTCCGGAACTGCGCGCGCATATCGAAACCCACTACCCCACCTACACCGGCGCGCCCGACACCTTTGAGTCGCCCAATGACACCAGCTGGACCTACTTCAAAAAGGTGCTGGATGCGCGGGCTGAGGCTGAGGGAGAAAGCTGAGTCGCCGCACCCAAGAGGCACGCGACTAACGTGACTCCTGCAGAAAGAGCGCTACCGCCAATCCGGCGGTAGCACCTCCCACTCGGGGGCCTCGAACTCACCGATAAAATGAATCTCCACGAACGGCGCCTCGGCCTGAATGATGGCTTGCACCGACTCGGGTAGCGCTTCGGCAGAGGCATCCCGCGCGGCCTTGCTCTCCCATGTCGCGATCGCCAACGCGCTACGCTCGTCGCCTATTTTGCGGTGCAGGCGCGTGCCCTGCGCGCCCGGGGCCTGCTGAATCAGTTCACTCGCCCGCACCCAGGCCTCGGCGTACTGCTCGATCGTGTAGCCGGGCTGAGCGGTGACTTCGAAGAGGTAGTGCATAGCGGCCTCCGTTCCCTTCGGCACCGACCTTAACAGGCGCGCAGCTATTGGGGCATGGCCTAATAATAGAGGGCTAGCATTATGCACTGTCGTTCACGCCGCCGAATCAACCTACCGCTCACAAGAAACTGCGCCGCAGCGGGGTCTTCGCCGGACCTATCCTAGAAAAACTTCGGTGGTTTCGCGCTTTAGACAGCCGCTCCCGATGGAAGCCTTACCCAAACGAGCGCCTAGCGCGCCAGATTAAGAGCGCCACCAGCAGGCCGACCCCCAATGGAGGCAACAGGGGAACCGGCATTGCGGCGGCCGGCGGCAAAGGCGTTTCTGCGAGATCTTCGTCATCCGCAATATCGAAATCATAGATATTTGACGCATCGCCCATTTGGAAACGATCAAAATAATACGTCTCATCAGGGTCAGCGTTGTATGTGCGGTCTCCTACCGAAACGAAAATCTGAAACTTCTTGTTACGCCCAGTCGGACAGAAATCAGGCGCGGTAGACAACGTAGAGGTCCACCCATCCCCTTCAGGATTTGCACCGCCATCGCCCCTGATAAAACTGGCAGCCGCCATATCAACCGTTGCGATCTTCCACGCATTATTTTTCAATCGAGGGATCGAAACAAAGGCTGCATTCATACCGCCATTCGTGTAGCACCCTACCTTTAGAGAAATAGGCTGGCTCAAGTTGCTATCGTCGTAAAACTCAAAGCTAACGGTGCCTATATTTGCGATTTGCTCAATCGAGTCAGTTACTCCAGCCTTTTCAAAAGCCACACCACCAAAGCCACCGCAACTTGGGGTTACGGTGTTATTACACGTCGCGCTGGGAGGATTACCTTCGTCGGGATTTGCAACATAACCGGTGTCAGTCAGGGTAACTTTCAGAGATTTTGATCCGCCAAGCCTGTCAGCACGATCATCTCCCTCTGTAGGGCTGGGATGCGCTCAGTTCTCATAGGGCTGGAAAAACCCTGCTGCCTCCGCTCCACCCGCCGAGATAACTTCCACCTGCTGCGCTAAGGCAGAGGTTGCCAGTGCGGTGGATACGATTGCCGGCAGGATAATGTTCTGGTTTTTCACTTCTCGTGACCTCTCTGAGCGTCATCTGTCACCGCCGACACTATACGTCACAAGGTAAATCCCAAACGGCCTTGGGTGGCAAGCTGTCACCTATTGCTCAGTGGCGGGCTCAGGGCAATTCTAAGGCCTTCTGTCACACCAAGTCGGACCAAGTCGGACCAAGTCGGACCAAGAATATCGCCAAAATGCGTTGACTGGTAACACACATATCTTCCAGTAAAGTGATCGAACGCACACCACCCTCAGTGAGCAAAACAACAAGAGGCTGGCACGCAGTTTGGATCGGCTTTACCTGCCTATGAGTGCCGCAGCTGCGATAGTCGCCTGCGCCCAAACCACGCCATCAGGCCTGCTGCGAGACCCAGCGGCCAAAAAGGGAGCGCTACAGCGGTGGCCGCATCGGGCTCTAGCGGTATCGCACCTTCAAAGTTAAAGGTAGTGCCGTTAACTTCGACGTAATCAACGTAAGAGACGTAAGCGGTATCGGGCGGACTGTTGTAAGTAATCGTAATCGACTCAACTCGAAAGTCGCCAATGGTCTGGAGCCACGTGGCAAAGGTGCGGGTACTTTTCACGCCGCCAGTGGTCACTCCGTTATTTTTAAATTCGGACGTGTTGAGGTCGATGACAACTTGATCCCATTGGTCGGCGTTGATTGCCAAACTCTCGGGGCGGAAGTAAATCGCCTCACGCTGTGCACCGCCGCTGTCTTCCCAATTCGCCCAAATGGCAATTTTTGGATACCCGCCAGTGCTACTGTGGTTAACCCACCAGCTCATGCTAGTGAGATCGTTGAACGTTTCGATATCACTCATTGATGGGGGAAAATTACTCTGCCGAAGCGTGGCAGTGCGGCTACTGTTGTTGCCCAATGTCGTACTGAAGTTAAGCGAGGCACTGCCGCCAGCGTGATCCCCGATACCACGGATGGGCGCCTCGCCGGGCTCGCTGATGTCAGGTCTGGCGAGAAACACCCACCCTCGGTTGTCAGATTGGTCGACTACCAAGGTCTCCTGGCCCCAAGCCGGGCGAATAGCGAGGGCCGCCAGCGCAAGCATGAGCAGGCAAACCTGACGGCGCTGGATACGCACAAAGAGTATCGATTGCCACATGCTTTCTCTCCCTAAAGAATTTACTTTGACCACAAATCAGCCGGGCTAGCGAGCCAGCAGTCTTCGGTAGCCCAGCCAGCCCATTAGAACTGCCAGCAGCCCAAGCACCCAATAGGGAATCGGCACGGGTATCACTCTAGGTAAAACCAGCACCGGCTCTGATGGCGGGCTATCGCCCACACTGTTCCTTGCCTTAAGCCTGACACTGACAGCCTCGCCGTTGGTCAGCCCTGGCACAGTGATCGGGCTGGCCGCATCCGCGGGTTCTAGCGCGATATAGTCAACGCCGTTGGTGCTGTAGAGATAGTTGGTAATCGCATTGCCGTGATCGTTCCCGGCCGTAAAGGAGATGGTCGCCCTGCTATCACCCGCCGTCGCTGAGAGATCATAGGGTGCATCCGGCTTGCCTGTTGGCACCGCCACAGCAACTGGGTCATTTATCTTGCCCAGTGTGTCGTCAGCATCCAGAGGACCATTGTCGGTCAAGCTATAACGGATCGTTCTACCCGCAATACTCGCTCCCTCAATGGCACGCCAGTCCCCATTGGTGTATTTGAAAGGGATACTGTTTGCCGGCGGATCGCCGCTCAGGGTTATGGTAATACCCACCGTCTCGTAAGGCTCACAATTCTTCAAAATGAACCCGTACATCTTTTCGTAAGCCGACTGCACATTCGCCCTAACCACTGGCACCGGCGACAAGGTTGCTGAGTCGATAGAACAGTTCAAACCCGATCTACCGCCACCTCCCCCCGAAATCTCCAACTCGATCGACTCATTTTTGTCGTTAGTAATGGTGTACTTTTGTCGTATCAGCGTCGCCGAGACGGGTTCCGAGTTCGCGCCGCTGCCCTTGGCATTGACCGCTCTGACCGACACTGTGTAGGTCTCACCGTTTTCCAAGTCTGTGATCGTGAACGAGTTAGATGTGCTTGCAGGGCTCAGTGCCTTCCAACCGACCGCATCAATTTGGTACTCATAATTGGTGATCGCAGCACCATTGTCGCTACCCGGCGTGAAGCTCACCGTGATCTTTTTGTCGTCGGGCGTTAGCACAACGTTAGTGGGGGCATCGGGTGGCGAGGCCCCCGCAACCGGCGTGAATGTGAGGTTACTCGAAGCTTCACTCAGGCCCTCACTGGTCTGGGTTTTCAGCGCAACCGTGTGCGACTGCCCATTGGCGAGCCCCGTGACCTCGATCGGCCCAGAGGTATCGGCAGGGCTCAATGGCGTAAAGGCGCTGCCATCGACGCTCACATGATAGTTGGTAATCGCGGCCCCATTATTAGGGTCCGTATTGTTAAAGTTAATTACCGCTGAGCCATCCCCCACTGCTGCTGACAGGTCGGTCGGCGGCAGGGGCAGGCCCACCGGCACAAAACTCACGGACTCCGACGGATCGCTGGTCACGGTCTCATCACCTAAGCCTGCGCTCACGGTGTGCATCACTAGACTATAGTTGGTGCCGTTTGTAAGGCCCGCGACGGTGAAGGGCGCCACCGTATCGCCGATGGAGGTCCAGGGGCCGTTATCCAGCTGATACTCATAGGCCAGCACCGTAGCGCCGGCGTTGTCGCCGGCACTAAAGGTAATCTCCGCCTGCTGGTCACTTGCGGTCGCGGCGAGCTGCACCAGTGGCGGCGCGAAAACGGCCGGGGGCACACCCTCAAAATCGTAGGTCACGCCGTTGACCTCAATAAAATCGATATAGGTCTCGGCAGCTGCTTTACCGGTACCACCCCAGCGAATGCGGTTAACCGTTCGATCGCCATATAGCGAAATCCATTGGTTTAGCGTGTAGGTGGCGCCGGCATCGGCTTCATTACCGTTGTTTTGGTTGTTGTTTTTGAACTTAGACGTTGCCGGATCAACAGTGACCGTATTCCACGCGTTGGCAGTACCCAATGGCTGCTCATTCACCTGTAAGTGAAGCGCCTCGGCACGCTTCCCGTCGAAGCGATCGATCAGGAGACTCAGCGCAGGGTAATCCCCCTTGTCGTCGTGCCACACCTCATAACTCAGCGTCTCGATGTCGTGGAGCTTCTGCAGGGCCCGCCCACCCTCATTGAGATTCTCCGCCTTGATTTCGGCGCGCCACACATCACCGTAACTGGCCAAGCTTGCGTTAAGGCTCTTGGTATTACCGCCACGATTGTCGGGTCTGCCGGCCTGGTCACGGTCCTTGATGTACTGCGACGACGCATCCGAAAGGTAGAAACCGCGATTATCTGTGCTGTCGACAGTCAAGGTGACGTCGGCAGCATTGGCCCGCGGCCTAAAAGCGAGAGTGGCGCTCTCTCCAGCGCCAGAATTACTCACTGCGCGGAGGGATAGTCGATCCTCGCGGCCGTTCTTGAGCCCCGAAGTGACGGCAAATTGGTAGGGGGCATTGGCAATCGCACCCAGTGACACCCAGGTCGCATTACTACCCGCCTCGCCGTTGAGGCTGTATTCGTAGCGTGTGATTGCGCTGTCACCGGGATCGCCCGGCGTAAATGTAAAGGTAATGCTCGCCTCAGTACCTGGTGCTGACATTAAATTGATGGGCGCCGCGGGGGGTACCGGAGGTGAACCCTCAAAGTCGTAGGTCACACCATTGACCTCGATCTGGTCAACGTAAGTGGTACTGGTGGTCTCACCGGACCCAGAACCCGTCTGCCAACGGATCAGGTCAATACGCCGGTCGCCATACTGTGAAATCCACTCAGAGAGCGGCTTGGTTTCCGACTCTTCGCCCTCTGCAAGATAGCTGCTCTTAAAACGCGTTTCGTTGAAGTTAATGGTGACAGTGTTCCACCCTGAGTTGAGAGCGGGCATGTCGCTCGGCACAACATCCAGTTGCGCCACCGTTTTACCGTCGCGAGCCGGGATATCCCGTAAGATCCGGAGACCTAAGCGCGGGTGCTTGCCATCACCGCTGTGCTGCGTGCGAAAACTGAGGCTCGTGAGGTCAGAGAGACGATCAACTTTGCGACCGCCATAGCTGCCACCTTCCGCCGCTTTCACATCGGTCTTGTATTGCGCTGGCTTGAGGAAGAGCCCCCAACGATCGCCTCCTTGGCCCGTCAACGACGCATTGATGCTGGCCGATCCGCCAAGCCCGTCGGCGATACCCGCGTTATTGCGATCCTTCACGTACTCAGCGGTCCAGCCGGACAAGCTGAACCCACGGGGCGTGCCTGCCTGGACCACTAAACCAATCGCGTTCTGATTGGCTTTGCGCGGGGCAAACGTGACCGACGCCGATTCTTCGCCATCTCCGGCGTTACTGACCGCTCGCAGGCCGACCCGATAGTCGGTGCCGTTTGTCAGGCCGGAAAGCGTCAGCGTGGTATTGGTGCCGCCAGTTGAGGTCCAGTTACCCGCTGTCCAGTCATTGGCGTTATCGAGTGACTCGAGCTGATACTCGTAGCGGGTCACCGGCGTGCCGTTGTCCTCGGCTGCGGTAAATGCAATTGAGACCTGACCGTCCCCAGGGGTAGCCACAAGGTCGGTGGGTGGTCCCGGCGGTTGCAGCGGCGCACCCTCAAAGTCAAAGGTGACGCCATTAATTTCCAAGTAATCGATGTAAGACGTGAATGTGAGCGCATTGTCTTTGCTGCCATAGGCCCACTGAATACTGGCGATCTCCAGGTCGCCGTACCCGGCTATCCACTGATTGATCGGTTTCTTTTGATGCGTACCCGGGTTAATCGGGGACTTGTCATCGAGAGGACCACTGTGACGGAATAGCGACCCCGCTGCGCCTCTTCCCGTGAAATCGACGGTCACTGTGTCCCATTCACCCGGACTCAGTTTTTGGTTCTTGGTCAGGAAGTGAATCGTCTCGTACTTTTTGTAGGTATACCATTTACCGTCAATATTGATATTAGGCTTTGCTCTAAGGGTCACAGCAAATCGCGGGTAGGTGAGTGGGTCGCTATGATGGATGCGCCAGCTGACGCTAGTGAGGTCGCTGAGCGTCGTAATGCCGGTCAATCCTGCCGCGGCGAAATCCTGTTGCCGCAACTTCACCACGCGCTTGTTACCCATATCACCTGATAGCGTGAAATTGAGCGACGCAGAGCCGCCTGACGCATCCGCAATGCCGGTAATGGGGGCCTGTCCTGCCGCATCCACATCAGGGACGGCTTTGAAGGTCCAGCCTCGAAAGTTATTACCGGTATTCGCCTCGAGGGTTTGCTGGCCCAGTCCGACGGCTGGCCAGATGAGAATCAGTGACAGCAATGAGGTGCGCAAAAAAACACTTTTGAGCCGCTTACCTAGCCCCCACTGAATAGAGGCGGCCAATTTTGAACACGCGCTTACCGCTGATACCACTGACGACAATCCCTTGGCTGCTATTAGCGACTTAAGTTGAGCTACAACCTATGTGCTGACGCTACTGGAGACACGGTAAAATTCACTTAATATTCGGGTTTGAGAGCAGCCTGTCACCTTTTGCGCGTTTTGCATGGCCGGCGCTGCGCTGGGCACAGAAAACGATGTCGGTGGTGACTGACACGAGATCTATGGCTATGCGCGGGTTTGATCCAAACGCCTTGCCCCTGCGCGGGCACTGAGCAGTGCGGCGCCTGTCGTAGTGAATGTGGGCTCCGTCACACTGGACACAAACCGCCACTGGGCAGTGGCCGCCTCTGGCGTGAGCGTGACTTCGGTCCAACCGCGCTGCGATGTGTCGCAGGCTGCCAGCTCAGGGCTCGCGCCTTTGAGCAGTGCCTGCATCTGCTCCGGGGGCAGCGGTACGTAGTTCTCAAGCCCCGGGCTCGACACCCCGGGGGTACCCCACTCCACCCCCACGGCCTCACCCTTTTGGTTGGTCAAGTTAAAAGCCCAGCCGTTGTGGGTATCACCGGCCAAAGAAATCGGGTTGGTCGCATGGGAAGTGAGCATGGCGAACAGCCGCTCCCGCGCGGCGGGGTAACCGTCCCAGGCATCGAGATTGGAAGGCAAGCCATAGGGGGCCAGCTGTTGGGTTTGAGCGACCCGTGGCCGGGCGTATTCAGAGAGCTCTAGCTTCGCGAGTTCCTCGGGGGGGATGACCGGGATATTCAGCTTACCCATGAGCACCTGCTGGCCCAGCACCTGCCAGGTGGCGCCGCGGGCTTTGCTGCGTTGCAGTGCTTGCTGTAACCAGGCCTCTTGTTCTTCGCCCAGGATTTGCCGCTCGGGGTTGTAGAGATCGTTTTTGATAAACGCCTCCACGCTGCCGGCGCGCTCAATACCCTTGGCGTAGTCGAGCTGCTCGTCGCGGCCCACCAGGCGGGTGTCGAGCATCATTAAGTCAGCCAGGTCACCGATCTGAAAGGCGCGATAAATCACCCCTTGATCGCCCTCCGCCAAGGTACGGATCGGCATCCACTCGTGGTACGCCTGCCGGGCCGCGTGAATACGCTGAAAGAAATCGCCCTCGCCTTCGTCGTGGTTTTCAGCCCCCGCGCGCCACGTGTCGTTCATCATCTCGTGGTCATCCCACACCGTGATCCACGGGTGCGCTGCATGAGCGGCCTGCAGGTCAGGGTCGGTGCGATACAGGCCATGGCGCATGCGGTAATCCTCGAGCACGAGGATTTCGTGTTCGGGCTCGACGGTGCGCCCCAGTGTCTCCTCGGCAACGGGGTTCACGTACTCACCCACTGGGTATTCGTAGAGGTAGTCCCCGAGGTGCAGCACCACATCAACATCAGACTGGGCGATATCCCGGTAGGCATGGAAGAAGCCCTGCGGGTAATTCGAGCACGACGCCACCGCCATTTTAAATTCGCTCACCGCGCCCACCGGTAAGGTGCGGGTGCAACCCACCGGTGAGGTCACACCGTGGGCGATAAATCGGTAGCAGTAGCGT
>JADHNP010000085.1 GCA_016779445.1 Luminiphilus sp.
TCCTCAACCACTTGGGCAGGGTCTCAGGCTGCACGATGACGCGCTCCCCTACTTTGACGATGCCTGACACTTCGACAACACCCACCAACCCCCGTGAAAACTTGCTTTCAGCGATAAACGCATCGTCTGCGATCGGCGCGTCTGAGCTGGTTTTTAGCGTCCCTGCGAGGTATTTCGACATCCTGGTGCACGGGGGATTATATTCCTCCACCATGAGCACTACACCACCCTCAAATGTGAGCGTAGTGCCTCTGGGTAATCGGGAAAAATTTTGCACTCCCGAGATGGCCAAATTAACTGCAACATCACCAGCCGCTAGCGACTGTGCCAGCCTCAACTGCTCAGCAACAGCATCCAGATCTTCCTGCGCAACAGCTGACCACTGCCGCTCGTTGCGGCGTTCAGTCCCTCCGGGTTGCTTATCTGTCACATCCCAGGCTCGCCTGGTTACACCGCGATGTCGGTCACCAACGATGCCATCAAAATCAAATTCGATCTGGGCTTGCGCCGTTTTCTCGAGACTTCCCGGTGCGCCCAAAAACAAACTGACCACTTCACCCTGACTTGTTGTCATCAACCGCTCGCTCCTCACTCAGGATCATCTGTCAACCGGCCCATTGCACTCGCTGGTCATTTTGACACGCGCTGCCGATTAGCACGAGATGTTCATACGCCGTCGACCCAACTCTTAACAAAACACCTGATAAACTTCAGGTGCATCCGATAAAAGCGACCTTGGCAACTTGAATAAGATTTTTGCAGCAATAATGACTGTCATGGTCGCCGCAACCGTCATCGCGGTTTTCGTGCTCGGCGCACTATCGCTGAGCGGCGGATCAGCCACGGATGCACCAGGCCTAGGCAACGTGACCGAGACTTACGATCACACTATCGTCCTACTATCCTGATGCGCATTTTAGTGGCAGGTGGTACTGGGCTAGTGGGCAGTGCGGTGATTGAGATGGGCATTCAAGCTGGCGTCGAGCTGGTGGGGGTGGGCCGTCGCGCCACAGGAAAACTCGCCGAGGAAGTGGTAACCAATCTTATAGATTTCCCGGCATTACCCGCGGCCGAGACCGCTATCTGCACCCTTGGCACAACCATCCGGGCGGCAGGTTCGCGCGATGCCTTCAGAGCAGTTGATTACGGGGCCGTTATGGCATTTGCTGCTGCTGCGCGTTCGGCCGGGACATCACATTTCATTGTGGTGACTGCGGTGGGGGCAAATCCGCAGTCGTCGGTTTTTTATTCCAGTGTTAAAGGCCAAGTGGAGCGGGATCTCTCGGACCTTGGATTTACGCGCCTTGATATCGTGAGACCTGGGCTACTTTTAGGCAGGAGGGCGGCGCGTCGTCCGATAGAGTCTCTCCTTCAAACACTCGCTCCCGTCACAGATTCCCTCATGCTGGGTGCCTGGCGGCGATATCGTAGTGTCAACGCTCGGGATCTGGCTCACTACTTACTGGCACTCACATCTCGCTCTGCACCTGGCGTCTTCGCTCACCACTTTGACGATATTCAGGCAAGCGACTGAAGGAAAGTCAATGAATAAACGCGGTTGCACTTAGCTTTGGGCAAGTTAAAATAAGGTGACTGGATGAGGTAATGAAGCCCATCTCGCTACCAACCAACTGGTGTCACTATGAAATGTGTTCCTTTTTTCGCGCTAGTCTCAATCTCATTGCTGGCATGCCAGCAACAGGTCGCGGATATGGACATTCTCGCGCCCGTTCCAGAGCTACGTCATGGTTTGATACAGGGCTACCTGCACGAGGAACCGATCCTCAACAGTGCCGCATTTCTCCCCCCACCACCTGCAGATGATTCGGCAAAATATCAGGCTGATGTCGCCGCTAGCGACGCTCTCGCCAATCTGGAGGGGTCCCCCCGATGGGCGATGGCGGCGCGGGATGCTGAGCTCTCCTTTCCTGCTGCCGCCAGTATTTTTAGCTGCGCGTTGGGAATAGAGATCAACGAGAGCGCAACGCCGGCGCTATATCGTTTGATGCAACGTTCTCTCACAGATTTTGGTCTGGCGAGCTACCCTGCCAAACAAGCTCATCAGAGGCTTAGGCCTTTCTTGATTAATAAGAGAGCGATCTGCACACCCGATGATCGCGCTTTGCTCGAGGGTGATGGCTCATATCCCAGCGGGCATAGTGCCATTGGTTGGGGATGGGCACTGACCCTGTCTCAGTTGGTACCCGACAAAGCGGAAGCAATTCTTGCCAGAGGTCGCGAATATGCTCGGAGCCGAATGGTGTGTAATGTGCACTGGATGAGCGATACGGAAGCAGGCATGGCGGTGGGCGCTGCCGCGTTCGCACAATTACAGAATAATGCTTTGTTCGGGGCAACGATGGCTGCGGCCAGAGCAGAATTAGCCTCTGACGTCACAACGACGCCTAGCGCCAGTGACTGTGAGAGCGAGAGTGAATCACTGGCTCTTGGCAATTCATAGTAAGGAGCATCCTCAAATATCTGGGGCGCTGGCATTTTTTATCGCACATCCGGGACTTCACATGATTGCGCTTGACCAGCAGACAAGATGGCGGCGCTCACGCGTGTCGGCTTGAGTGAGAAGTAACCCCAGTCCTCCCAGCGGCTCGGGAGAATATCGTGGCAGCGCAGCTGAAATTGCGCGGCCTAAAGAGGCTGCCACACTGATTGTTGTCCGTGATGGCCCAGAGCCTAGAATTTTGATGGGTAAGCGAGCTGCCAGCCACCGTTTTATGCCCAATAAATTTGTTTTCCCAGGCGGACGTCTCGACATAATTGATCAGCGCTTAAACGTGCCTGGCGACCTCAGTGCGCCAGTGCTGGGAAGACTACGCAAGGCAACCCGCAAAACCGTAACCGATCGCAAGCTACGGGGCCTTGCACTCGCGGCAATTCGCGAAACTTTTGAAGAAACGGGCATGATTGTTGGGCGGAAGGCCACGGCCTCTGTAATCACGAAAAATCCTGTCTGGCGTGATTATCTGAAACATGGTGTCGAGCCTCCGCTGGAGCACATGGACTTTATTGCGCGAGCAATCACTCCGCCGTATCACACGCGTCGCTTTGATACCCGCTTTTTCCTCGTCCATGAGCGATTTATTCACAATGACCCGGAGCAGGTCTCTGGAATCAGCGGTGAACTTAATCAGCTCCACTGGCTGACGCTGAACCAAGCACGTAAACTCGACCTCCCCAGCATCACCCGCTGGGTAATCGACAGAGTCGAGACGCGCATTCAACTCGAACCCGCGGAGCAGTTATTCCAACCTGCACCGTTTGTCCGCTTCGTGAGAGGCAATATGCTCTCTGAAGAGCTATGACCGAGTGCCACAGAACGCAGCTTTGATTGGTACACTCCCCTAACTCTGGCCGGACGCAATTTATGTCAGCTACACCCTCTCAACCCGTCGCGGGACACTTGACGGGCTACGGATCTGCTTCCTACCGACACTATGTTCTCGTGCTGCTGATGCTGGTCTACACGCTGAACTTTATTGACCGCACGCTGATCGCAGTGGTGGCTCAACCCATTATTGAGTCATTTCAGCTCACCGACGCCCAGTGGGGCTTACTTTACGGCCCGCCTTTCGCAATTTTCTACGCCATCATGGGGCTCCCGATAGCGCTGTGGGCCGACCGCTCCAATCGAGTCAACATTATCGCCCTGTGCATCGTGCTCTGGTCGATCATGACTGCACTGTGCGGCGTTGCGATGGGGTTTGTTTCGCTGTTGATGTTTCGCATTGGCGTCGCAATCGGCGAGGCCGGTTGTACGCCCCCGGCAAATTCTCTGATTGGGGATTACTTTATCGCCCGTAAACGCGCCACCGCCCTCGGGGTTTACTCGATGGGCGTCACACTCGGCGCCGTATTGGCTAATGTGTTTGGCGGACCAATCGCACAGATGAAGGGAACTGACGTCGGCGCATGGCTCAACGGCGCGGGGCTACGCTGGTTATTCGGCGGGCTCGACTGGATCAATATCGAGGGCTGGCGGGTGGCGTTTGTGGTCGTAGGACTCCCCGGCGTACTGGTTGCTTTGCTGGTATGGTTCACGATTAAAGAGCCGCCACGCGGTTATTCCGATCCACCAGAGCAAAATGCAGATTTCGCTCCAGGGTGGGTCGAAACCTTTGGCGAATTGAAGCGCAAACCGTCATTTTGGTGGATGACAGCAGCAGCCTCATTAGTGGCTTTCGTAGGCTATGGGCTGATCAGCTTTCAAGCGCCGTTTTTGCAGCGCGAACACGGCCTGAGCGTTAGAGATGCCGCCCTGCAGTTCGGCGCACCGCTGTCACTTATGGCCGCAGTGGGCACCTTTCTTGGCGGCTATATTACCGAGCGTCTGAGCGCTCGCTTTCCGACAGCGGTGGCATGGGTTCCGGCCTTCGGCATCGCATTCGCCGTGCCTGCCTATATAGCGGCGTTTTTCTCGGTAGATTTATTCTGGGTTTTTGTGTTCTGGGGTATTGGCGCCGTCTGCCACTACAGCTACCTCGGTGCCCAGTACAATATTGGTCAGGGCGTTGTGAGTAACCGCTCCAGAGCCACCGCCATTGCTGTATTGCTTATCTCGGTGTCGCTTATCGGCAATGGCATCGGTCCCTACTTTGTGGGCTTCATGAGCGACTACTTTATGCAGCAGGAATTACTGGCTCTTGATCTCGGCACTTTACTATCCCCAGAATCCTGTAAATCCGCAGCGGTCGCTCGATCCGCCGCTGAGGAAGCGTTATGCAAAACTGCAAACTCGACCGGACTCAAATGGGCCATGGCCGCCACCGCTAGTATTTTTCTGCTCGCTTCAGTCTGTTTCTTATTGTGCGCGCGCACGCTCAAGGAGGACTTTGTCGCAGACCTAAACCCAAGCTGATTCCGAATAAATGACGTGCATAAGCACCATGGATATTGGGAATTACGCGCCAAATTAGTGCTGTGAGCGCACCCATTTCGGGCAAAATACGGCATGATGCGTGCCGCTATCGGTAGCATTCTGAAATAAATCGAAACCAAACTTTACTGGTGCCAATCAATTTTGCTAACTGGCATATAGGTTGCTGTTTCGTAGTCACCCCATTAATAATCCCTGAAGGAGTTTTAGGTGAAAAAGAATTACGCGCTGGTGCTTATCCTTCCCCCGCTGTTGGCGGCTCAGTCGGCCGGTCTGTTGGCACAGGACACACCGGTATTTGAGGAAGTCCTTGTCACCGCAGAGAAGCGAACAGAGAGCCTTCAGAACCTGTCGCAAGCAGTGACTGCGCTTACCGCCGAGGATGTGGAAAATCGGCAGTTGTCCTCATTCGTTGATCTCAGCGCCATCGCGCCCGGTGTCAACGTTGCCAAGAACGAAGGCTTCAAAACCGTCATCACCATTCGTGGCATTGGTAACGAAGCGAATCAAAATGCGATCGCGAATCCCTCAGTGTCCTACCACCTTGATGGCGTTTATGTGGCCTCCCCCTTTGCCCTGCAAACCGACTTTCTGGACCTTGAACGCATAGAGGTGTTGCGGGGCCCACAGGGGACACTTTTTGGACAGAATTCTACCGGCGGTGGTATCAACGTAATCACTGCAGCCCCGACTTTTGACGAAGTTTATGGATCTGCAGACTTGACCCTTGGTGAATACAGTTTGGTCAAAGCCCGCGCAGCGGTAAACCTTCCGCTATCAGATTCGGTTGCGGCGCGAATTTCTGTAATGAGCAACCGACACGACGGATTCACCGATAACGTAGCGAATGGACAGGATCTTGACGACGCGGATAGCATCTCAGCCAGAGCCAAACTCCTCTATCAACCGAGCGATACCTTTTCAGCGACCGTCACAGCGCAGATTTTTGACGAAGACGTGAATGGGCAGGCACAGAAGGGAATTTATGACCCCACGCCCGGCTCGCGGTACCTCGCGCAAGATTCGTTGTCGCACTACGAATTGGAGTCGCAACTCTATAGCCTGACGCTAGAGTGGGATCTCGGATCAATCACGCTGAAATCATTAACAAGTTACCAGAATGACGACATTGCCATTCAGCGGGATAACGACCGTCATGATTACAGAACCTTGCCTCCTTTCTTTTTGCTCCAAAGCTACTTCGATCCGGAGACTAACGAACAAAAAACCACTACTCAGGAATTTAATCTGATCTCCAACGAACCCGCGTTTGGCAGACTCGACTGGGTAGCAGGCATTTTCTATCTTGATACCGAGGTAGATATCAGCATTCTCGAACGACTCGATTTCGGCTTCGATGGCGTTTTCGATCCTTTTACGCTAGACGACATTTTTGCCTACGGTGGCGACGTCGGGTTTATCTCAGATTCCAAGCCTGAGAGGGAATCAATCTCTTTGTACGGTCAGGGCACCTGGTCACTGACAGATCGTAGTCGCCTGATTGCGGGGCTTCGCTACACAGAGGATGAGGTGTTTAGCGCTGTGACCAATTTTTATGGCCGCGAGGGCACTGAAATTCTCGAAATTGAAAGCGAAAAAGTCACCGGGCGACTGGCTCTCGAAGTGGATCTGGGTGATGCGACCATGGTCTATGCCTCCTATACCCGCGGCTTCAAACCTGGCGGCTCCAATCTGACCTTTGGTAGAGAAGCGGTTGTATCACCGATCGTGGTTTTACCGGTGTTTGAAGAGGAAACCATCGACGCCTACGAGCTTGGCCTGAAAACCGATTTGATGGATGGGCGCATGAGGCTCAACGGCGCGGCTTTTTTCTACACCTATGACAACCTGCAGTATCAGGCCACCGATCCCGAGGTTTTTCAGGGCGGGGTAGGTAACATTCCCGAGTCAGAGATTATGGGCGCAGAATTGGAACTGGGCGCCTTTCTCAGTGACTCACTGATCTTTGACGCAAGACTCGCGTGGCTCGATACTGAAATCACCTCGAGCCATCTTGCGCTCGATAATGTGGCCTCGGAGGCGGCGACCAACGCGCTCCTCGCTCAAGGCCTCAACCTCTTCAGCCCAGAAGTTGAGAGAGCGAGAGCTTCTCAAATCGCCGATGTGCAGGGCAATGAATTGGCAAAAACCCCCGGCTTCACCGCAAACCTGGCGCTAACCTACAGCCACAGTCTGCCGGCTTGGGGTAATATAGAGGGCACAGTCAGCTACACCCATCGCGGCGATTTCAGACACCGTATTTTCAACAATCCGCTCACTGATGAGGTCGATGGATACGATACGGTTGATCTGTTGGTCAGGCTCTTACCGGCCGACGCCAACTGGCGCCTGGAGCTGATTGGCAAAAACCTTACTGATGAGGATGGCATCAATGCCCGATTCACAGATGTATTTGGTGTGGGGGCAACGGGCGATCAATTTATTCCGCCCAGGCAGTTAATGGTCAGAGTCGGGATAGACTTTTAGCGGCGCCCACTATCGGTAGACTAAACTAAACGCGCGCTCCACTTTTACGGAGCGGGCTGCGCTGCAGAGCAACCACCTTCAGCGCCAAGGCAGGTGCCACTGGCAAAAGGGAATGCAATGGAGCGGCTATTTGGGCTCTCGAAATCAGGAACCAGCGTCGGCATAGAGGTAGGCGCTGGTCTGACTACCTTCATGGCAATGGCCTATATCGCCTTTGTTAATCCTCAAATGATGGCGAATACAGGAATGGACCAAGGCGCAAGCTTTGTCGCCACCTGCCTGGCTGCCGCCATAGCGTGCCTATTCATGGGGCTGTATGCCAACTGGCCGATCGGCCTCGCACCAGGCATGGGGCTTAACGCTTTTTTTACCTATACCATCGTCGGCGACATGGGCTACTCATGGCAAACCGCTCTCGGCGCCGTCTTTATCGCAGGCATCTTGTTCGTCCTACTTACCGTTACGCGATTGAGAGAGTGGATGCTGGTCAGCATTCCCTGGAATCTCAGGATCGCGATGGGTGCTGGAATCGGCCTGTTTGTTGGCCTCATTGGGCTCAAAAATGGCGGCATTATTATTGACCACCCCGCTACCCTGCTGGCTCTCGGCGATTTCAAAGTCGTAGAAACGGGTTTGGCGGGTCTGAGCTTCCTGATCATCACCAGCCTCGCCGTGCGGCAGTTTCCCGGTGCCATTCTGATCGGGATTCTTGCCGTCACCGGTATGGGTTTACTTCTGGATGTCGTGCACTATCAGGGCATTGTCTCTATGCCTCCCTCTATCGAGCCCGTGCTCGGGCAATTGGACATTGTCGCGGCGCTCGATACAGCCATGGTGAGCGCCATAGCCTCTATTCTCTTCGTTAACCTTTTCGATACTGCCGGCACCCTTGTTGGGGTGGCATCTCAGGCCGGGCTGGCAAACCCAGAGGGTGAGATCAAAAATCTCGACAAGGCATTGGTGGCGGACAGCACCAGCAGTGTCGCGGGCGCGCTCATTGGTTGCGCGCCCGTTACTTCCTACGTAGAAAGTGCAGCAGGTGTCGCCGCGGGTGGCAGGACAGGCTTGACCGCCTGCACGGTAGGCATGCTTTTTTTGGCACTGATATTTTTCGCGCCACTTGCGGGCATGATCCCACCTTTCGCAACGGCCGGGGCACTGCTTTACGTTGCGTTATTGATGATGTCGGGGCTGGAACGCCTAGACTGGCGGGATCACACGGAATCATTACCCGCGCTACTGATTATTGTGATGGTGCCGCTGTCGTTTTCCATCGCAAACGGTATCGCAGCGGGGTTCTTGAGCTATGTCATTCTTAAAGTCGCGGCAGGGAAACCCGGAGAGGTCAGTGTCGCCGCCTGGTTTATGGCGGCTATCTTTACGGCGCGCTTCGTTCTGATCTGAGCTGCCTCTCCCACCAACGCTAGGACTTTACAGCGGATTGTGTCGCTGCGATCCGGTCTTTGACAATGTCATAAAGCGCGGGGCGATGCGCTCTGATTTCTTCGAGCGTCAGACCCTCCAGAGAATGGGGATACATAAGCCAGGCATCGGTCTCTTCTAGATAGTAATCGGGTACCCGAGCCACCTCGCGTCGCTGTGGCTTGTAATACGGCACAGCGACCCGAATATCCTCTGGGGTATTCAATCTCGCCAACTCAGCAAGTCTTGCAATCACTGCGTCAACCGTGCGTCCCGTATCAAAAACGTCATCTACGATGAGAAGTCGGTCTTGGGCGCAGACGTGTTTGATCAAATAGTTCAAGCCGTGGACACGAACACCACCCAATCGCTGATCGATGCCCGCATCATAAGAAGATGTCCGAATAGCGATGTGATCGGTCTCTATGCCACTGAAAGCGAAAAACTCTTGAACCGCGATGCCAATGGGTACCCCACCGCGCCATATCGCGATAATCATTGAGGGTTCGAACCCGCTGTCGAATACATCCTTCGCAAGCTGGAAAGAGTCGATGAGCAGCTGCTCGGCGGAGAGGTATTGTTTATCAGTCATAGCTTCGGGTTCTCTTGCAGGACAGAGTATAGTGCGGTTTGCGCTACACCAATATCCTCCGGACGACATCCGCCATGAAAAAACAATTCATCAAGGAAGAACAGCTGCTTCAGGAATCTTTCCGCTTGGCGGCCAAGGTCTTTGATAGCGGCTTTCGTCCAGACTTTATTGTTGGCATCTGGCGCGG